>JBDTIZ010000082.1:0-2578 GCA_039936115.1 Gammaproteobacteria bacterium | reverse complement strand
GCAAGGGCGAACACATAGGTTCGCCCCTACAAAAGCATAAAAAAACATCATTCGCATGCTTAGGTTAGCGCGCTTATGCGGACAAGCCGCGGTATGACGGGTGTGGAGAAAAGCTCATTTTTCTGGTTGTAGGCATTCCTTTCTCTGCCGTCGTACCGCGGCTTGTCCGCGGTATCCAGTCAACTTGGCGTTGGTTTTGATTTGTAGAAAGGGCGAACACATAGGTTTGCCTCTACAAGAAAAGGTTTAAGTGGATACGCAACTATTTCGATGCGATACTTCCCCAGCGCCATGAAAAGAGTAAAATAACAAAATTAATTTAAAGAGATCTTTATGTTTCGACCAGCAGCTCTATTCATAGGATTACGTTATACGCGTGCTAAGCGGCGTAACCATTTCATTTCATTTATTTCAATGATGTCAATGTTTGGTATTGCCTTGGGCGTATTGGTATTAATTACGGTTTTGTCCGTCATGAATGGTTTTGATCGCGAAATTAAGAGTCGAGTATTTAGCATGGTGCCGCCCGTCACTGTGAGTAGTTCAGTCGATGCGGTGTCTAATTGGCAAGACGTAGAAGTTATCATGAAAAAAAATCCAAGCGTCACGGCTGTCGCACCTTTTGTTAGTGCCCAAGCCATGATGACTAATGGTGGATTAGTGCAGCCTGTTTTGATCGATGGAATTGATCCAGTCGTAGAAAAAAATATCACTGAATTATCTTCTAAAGTCGTGCAAGGCAGTCTGAATGAATTAGTTGCAGGTCAGTTTGGTATTATCTTAGGTGAAGAATTAGCAGACCGCCTAAACGCATCGGTTGGGGACAAAGTCGTTGTTGTCACACCGCAACTCTCCCTCACACCCGCAGGCGTTATTCCACGTGCTAAACGTTTTACGGTTGTCGGTATTTTTCGTGCAGGGGCTGGTTTTGGTTTTGACGGTGGTTTGGCGTTTATTCATATCACCGACGGCCAAAAATTAATGCAGCTAGGATCTTCCGTCACAGGCGTGCATGCGAGCATTAAAGATGTTTATACTGCACAGCGTGTTTCGGAGCAATTGGGCAAAACACTTGGCCCAAGTGCTCGTATTTCGAATTGGACAAATCAGTTTGGTGCATTTTTTCATGCTGTCAGTCTAGAAAAAACCATGATGTTTTATATTTTAATTTTAATTATTGCCGTCGCTGTTTTTAATTTAGTGTGTACTTTGGTCATGGTTGTCAATGACAAAACAGCTGATATCGCTATTTTACGCACGTTTGGCGCAACTCCCCGAATGATCATGGGTGTGTTTGTGGTTCAAGGTGCAATTGTAGGTGTAGTTGGAACATTGCTTGGAATTATTGGCGGGGTAGCTTTAGCATTGAATGTAACAGATATTGTTAATTGGATTGAACGGATTTTCAATGTTCAATTTCTATCATCAAGCGTGTATTTCGTGAATTATTTGCCATCCGAATTACAAGTTTCTGATATTGTTCGGATCAGTTTAGCGGCGCTTATTTTCAGCTTATTTGCAACACTCTATCCCGCTTGGCGTGCATCGCGCACCGAACCTGTTGAGGCGCTTCGTTATGAATAATTCCGTCATTGCGTGTATCGATCTTGCAAAAAGTTATATGGATGGCGTTGCACAAGTTGATGTGTTGCGGAACATTAATTTAACTGTGCAACCGGCAGAATTGGTTGCAATCGTTGGCAGCTCAGGTTCGGGCAAAAGTACTTTGCTGCATTTATTAGGTGGTTTAGATAAACCAACTTCGGGTAGTGTAGAAGTTGCTGGCAAAAAACTGGCTGAATTATCTGAAAAAGCAAAATGCAGTTTACGTAACCATTATTTGGGTTTTGTTTATCAATTCCATCATCTATTGCCAGAATTTACCGCCTTAGAAAATGTAGGTATGCCATTGCTGATTCGTGGTATTGCACCTGACGAAATTGAAGCCAAAGCTGAAAAATTATTAGAATCAGTCGGATTAAAAAATCGATTGCTACACAAAATTGGCGAGCTCTCCGGTGGTGAGCGTCAGCGTGTTGCAATTGCGCGTGCATTAATTGCTGAACCGTTGTGTGTTCTCGCGGACGAACCTACAGGAAATTTGGATCCTCGTAACGCTGAAAAAGTACTGCAATTATTTCTCGATCTACAAAAAGCCCGTCAAACTAGCGTTATTATGGTTACGCATGATAGAAATATCGCGAAACATGCGCAGCGAATGTTGATGTTGGAAGATGGGAATTTGGTGACGGTGTAGATTCTCTGTATTCATAAATGTAAATGTTATGGTTATGCCGCGCCTGACATTCCTGTCTCTTGTATCACCTCCTGCATCTGAATGCTGTCATCCTGAGTGAAACGAAGGATCTTCTAGCATTTCCCGCATTGCTTTTGTAATTCATGACGATCAAATTGACTGGATACCGCGGACAAGCCGCGGTACGACGGCGGCCTGTAGGGGCGAACACACAGGTTCGCCCCCTACAAAAGCAAAAAAGTCTGCAACAACGGCGGGTGCTGCATATCGTGATTTATTCCTCTGCCGTCGTACCGCGGCTTGTCCGCGGTATCCAGTCAA
>JBDTIZ010000081.1:0-6340 GCA_039936115.1 Gammaproteobacteria bacterium | reverse complement strand
TTGACTGGATACCGCGGACAAGCCGCGGTACGACGGCGGTTTTTTAAAACATTCATTTAATAATTAAGCCAACGTCTGAAAACTGAAGTAACTAAGATTATTTTCAATAACCGCCATCGTACCGCGGCTTGTCCGCGGTATCCAGTCAGCTTAGCTTAGACTTATTTAAAGTGTGAAAAATCTAATAATTGAAGCAACTAAAACCGCCGTCGTACCGCGGCTTGTCCGCGGTATCAGTCAACTTAGCTTAGACTTATTTAAAGCGTGAAAAACTGAAAGTTGACGTAACTAAGATGTTTTTTAAAATCACATTTCATTCTTAGTTACGTCACACTGACTTAGCTACTATATGGAACTACTACCACTCGTGTACCTACTTGCGCAAATTGCGTTCTCATCCATTCAGAATCTGGAATACGCATACGTACGCAACCATGACTGACATTATCTTCTACTACAATATCATCAGGTGAACCATGCAAAGCCTGTCCATTATTGAAGAACATGCAATAAGGCATTAATCCACCACCGTTAGGTCGAGGATATTTTTTGGAGTAGCATCCTTCATCTCCTAACGAAGTGATGTGAAAAGTACCACTGTTCGTACGACAGTCACGTTCATCAGTATCAGGCGGACAAGATGAATCACCTGCTGTTGCTATACCGGCCTTAATTAAATTCCCATCAGAACCGTAAGCACCCCACGCATGAACATTGGGATCAACTAAAACCATTTTATTACCTTGCGTGTCTAAATGCTGAGGTAGACGGTTTGAGTAATCCGCTGCGATGTGAGGAGTTCTAACGGGCGCGTATCTGTTTTGGCTTTGTGTTGAGCTTTGCTGTTGATAATCTGAATTCATGCTAGCGCATGATGCAAGTAAGGAAAAAACAACTCCGCTTAAAATATATCTGAATAATAGAAGCAACTGTCGCATGAGAACTACTCCTTTTTATTGATATGTTTTCAGTATACTCTTATTTTTTGACAGTATAGCGACCATGAAATTATGACGTTGGCTCGTCTTAATGTATTGAATGTTCAGAGAAATATTTTTTGATTTCTGCTTTGAATTTACAAAAAATCATTTTGATTTCCGCTGAAAAAAATTTTCATTCAAAAATAATTGGTAATAAATTTATTAAAATTACTTAAATTGCATTTCATTTAGCACAAATTTTTTTATCTTTAAATCAAAAAATACTTTGATAACTAAACTATTCAGTCTTAACTAATAATTAATTAATAACGAGTTAGGAGTATAATAAAATCATTAGTCAGAACTATTTTACAACGAGTTATCGAATCAAGGAGAGCTGTCATGCTTGAACCAAAGCAGAAAGATTTGCCTTACACCTTAGATGAAATAAGGAAACAAGCCAAAAAATCTCTTGATCAAGGCGCAGTAACTCATGATTATCCTTTAGACCTTGAGCAAGCCTACAAATATTTAAATGCGGCTTTAGCAACAGAGATCATGTGTGTCATGCGATATCGTCATCATCAAATCATTTCTAAAGGGATCGATAGGCCGCAGGTAGCTGCAGAATTTAAAGAGCATGGTGATGATGAACAGCGACATATGATGATGATTGCGGAACGGATTAATCAACTAGGTGGAAACCCTGATTTTAATCCTGGTACAGTGCTAGAAAGAACTGCAACAGAATATGGCTCAGGCACTGATTTGTTGAAATTAGTTGAAGAAGATTTAATTGCAGAAAGAATCGCTATAATGGTTTATCGCGAACTTATCGAATGGTTTGGTGCAGGCGATCCTACGACAAGGCGTATGTTAGAAGAAATTTTAAAAGATGAAGAAGATCATGCGGATGATTTGTCGGAGCTTTTGAAAACTAAGAAATAATAAAGGACAAATAGATAAGCATTAGCTTAAAATCCCCTCTCCTCCCGCGCTTTTTGTGGGAGGAGAGGTTGGGGAGAGGAGGGAAAACGCTTATGCAGATTCAAACCCGCCGAACCACCTCAAACGCTTTCACCAATCGATAAATACCTTTCAACTTAATCGCCTCAACTTCATGCAAGATAAATTTATCTTTAACAAGCTGCGCCGTTTCATAACTAATTAAAATATAACCTGGTTTGCAATCATGTTCCAAGCGTGAAGCAATATTCACTGGCGTGCCAATAATTGTATATTCTAACCTTATATCAGAACCAAAATTTCCAACTGTAACAAAACCGGTATTAATTCCGATTCTCACATTAAGCGGTGCTGCAAGATTCCAGGATTGATTTAATTCCGTGAGTTTTTCCTGCATATCTAATGCCATATTAATACAATTTATCGCATCTAACTGAAGTCCGGCAGTTGTTGGTGCGCCGAAAAAAACCATGATAGCATCGCCAATAAATTTATCTAATGTACCTGAATACTTGTACACAATGTTTGACATGCTCGTGAGATATTCACTTAAAATGCTGATGATTTCTTCCGCTTCTAACGCATCACTTAACTCAGTGAAACCAACCAGATCTGAAAAAAAGATAGTGAGTTTTCGTCTGTCGTAACCTAAACTAACTTTCCCATCTCCTTCAATTAATTTCTCAATAATTTGATTGGGAAAATATTTTTTTAAATTTTCCATGTGTCTGATTTGATTTTTTAAATCGTATTGTTCCGTCATATCTTTAATCGAATGAACTCTCAGATATATCGAACCATCATCTTCTACAATAGGCGCTACAGTAACTGCCAAAGCAAGTTCGGCACCATCTTTATTGAAACGCATCACATTATAATTTGTAATAGTTTTTCCAAGAAAAACCTGATCCAACACATTGACTTTATAATCCTCTCTAAGATCCTCAGGAATAAGAGAACAAACGTTTTTATTAATAAGCTCATTTCTTGCATAATTAAAAATGATTTCAGCAGCGCGGTTAACCTGAACAATTTTATTTTCAGCATTTGTTACCATCACGCCATCAGCAATACTTTCTAATAAATGCGCGGTGTAACGTTCTTTATGCACTAAATCCTTAATTTTTTCATTGATACTATCGGCCATATTATTAAACGAGCCAGCCATATCGCCTAATTCATCATCTCTTTCAATCTTCGCTCTCACTTCATAATTACCACCCGAAATTTTCTTGGCTATGCGAGATAATGCAATAATCGGTTTTGAAATACGTGCAGCAAAATAAAGCGACATGATCAAGGAAAAAATAATCAGCGTAACCGTCAGAACCAGAAATTGTATGAGTAAATGCTTTAAAATGACTTCTTGCTGATCACGTATATCACCAACAACTTGATCGACATGATCCAAATATATTCCCGTACCAACCCACCATGTGGTATTTTTTAACATTGTTGCATAAGATATTTTTTTGTAACGTCCAATCAAGTCTGACGGCTTGTTCCAATAATAAGTGACAAATCCCCCACCTTGCTGCGCCGCATTGCGTAATAACTCAATCACAGGAAGACCATGCGGGTCACGTACGTTAAGTAAATTTTTTCCTTCCAACATAGGATCATCGCCATGCGCCATTACAGTGCCTACTGAATCATATAGGAAAAAATATCCATCACCGTCATTATATTTCGCACTACGTACTATTGATTTTATTTGTTCGAGTGTCGCGGCTGGAATTTTCTTATTCTGATAATTTGCAACAAAAGGTTCCAAAATAGATTGCATGGTTTCTGTCTGATGTTGAGTACTATGCTGGTAACGCGTTACCAAAGCGATAACCAGATCCTTATTTACCGTCTCATAGCTTTTTAAAATGGATTTAATCGCAGCTAATGCGATCAGAAGCGTACTGATACAAACTAGCACCACAATCACCAGTTGAAGCTTGGCGCGTATGCTGGTTCGTTTGTGGGGAATGAATTTTTTATTTTCTTTAATCGTTTCCATACTTCAATTTATCAGTATGAAGCTAGCCATTCAAGTTGTTAGCTATATCTGATTCATTCAATCTTATTTATTAGGATGGATATAAACTTTCGAAGTAAAAACAGTATGTTAATAAGCTGATCAGGATAAATCTTTTCATAGCCCAGATTACAAATTTTGTCCAATATGGTATAATATACGCTAATTTGCTTAACTTGTGCAAAAATACTCATAAATACAATGGATTAATTAAACAACAGTTTGAGATACTTATGAATTCAGCCACACAAACGACTTGTAAAAAAATATGTTTAAGCGCTTTACTATTAACTAGTATTTTCATTAGCTCAATTAGCTTAGCGGATACTGCTGGCGACAAAATTTTACGAGTTGGCATTGTTGATCCTATTGCGCCTTTTGTCATTGCGAACAAAGGGACTTATGGGGGGATCTCAACCGATGTTTGGCAATTTATTGCTGGAAATGAACACATTAAATATAACTACATACTACTGACGACAAACACTGATGACGCCATCAAACTACTTCAAAAAGGTGATATTGATGTTCTCATCGGACCGATTTCTGTTACTTCTGATCGATATAATACAATCGATTTTTCATATCCCTACTTTCTGAACTCAATCGGAATTGTAGAACGCTGCGGTGCAACGGACTTCTTACGCCTTGTTAATGTATTCATCGATCTTGCTAAATCGCCGATTTTTATTAGTTTTATTTTATTGTTTATTATTTATATCCACGTTCTTTGGTTATTTGAAAAAGGTAGAACTCAAAATTTTCATACAAGTTATATTCCAGGAATAACACATATTATTTGGGCGCATCTGTTGCAAAAAGGATTTAAAGAATTACCCCATACTGTTTCTGGAAGATTAGTCTCACTCGTTTGGGTATTAATGGCAGCCGTATTTATTACTGCAATTCTTGCGACAGTGACATCGAGATTAACATTAACACTCGTGACGAAACCGGAGCATTTCACCCGAACTTCTGATCTGCAAGATCAGTTTGTTGCGGCAGTGAAAGGAACACATGCCTACATTGAAGCTAAAAAAATCGGTGCCAATGTTGTGGCAGCTGATAATCTTCAACAAGCAATGGATTGGTTAGATGAGAAAAAAGTAGCTGCTGTCGCTGAAGATTATATACTTGCTAAAGATTATCTAAACAAACACAATTATCCACAGCTACATTTGAGTTCTATCACATTATCGAATGACCAATATGCAATCGCTGTGCCAAAAAACAGTCCATTATTAGAAAAAATTAATCATGAACTTTTGGTTATGCAGGATAATGATTCGACAACAGGATTGTGTGCACGTTATATTGGAGCTGACTCTAAGCTTTGTAAGTTATAAGAGAAATTTTTTATAAGGAAATAGTGAATCCATGAAAATTAAATTATTGGATGATCAACAAATATTTAAAAATTTAAGCGCACAAGCTAATCCTTTCTTTGAGCAGTATTATGCGTTTTATTCCTCTTGGTACGGAGGAATTTCAAAAAATCCACATCTCATGCTATTGCCGATCGATGATCATATGGTTCATCGCGGTGACGGTGTTTTTGAAGCGATGAAAGCAATTAATCGATCCGTGTATCTTCTCGATGAACATTTACAGAGACTGTTGCGCTCGGCAAAAACTATCGGTCTCACACCTACTATCAGTCTTGCTGAGATGAAACAAATTATTATTGAGACGTTGCAAGCAGCAAATCAGGATGATGTGATTATTCGGACGTTTCTTTCACGCGGCCCGGGAAATTTTTCTGTGAATCCATATGATTCAGTCGATTCACAATTTTATGTTGTGATTACTAAATTAAATAGTCCAACGATTGAAAAATATACTCAAGGCGTTGTGATTGGCAAAAGTGCTATTCCCGTGAAAGATTCCTGGATGACGCAAGTCAAATCCTGTAACTATCTTCCCAATGTGATGATGAAGAAAGAAGCCGCAGATCGCGATCTTGATTTTGTCATTAGCGTAGATGAAAACGGTTTTCTTGGCGAAAGCGCGACTGAAAATATTATGATTGTCGATCAAAGCGGAACTATCGTGCATCCTGAGCTTAATCATATTTTAAAAGGCCTGACGATGACGAGAGCCTGTGAATTAGCACGTGAACACGGCATGCCAACTGAAGTACGGCCAATGACACTTGAGGATTTGCAATCAGCACGTGAAGCAATGATGTGTGGGACTAGTGTAGATATCATTCCAGTCAGTCAATTTGAAAACCGTCATATTGCAAATGGGAAACCTGGGCCTATTGCGAAAAAATTATTAGATTTAATCATTGAAGATATTGCATCTGGGCCTTACAGAACGGGTTTTTAGTTAAGTTTACTGCATGTTTTGTAGGGAGCGAACCTTTATCATTTGAGCCTCTTTTTACAAATCAACAATAAACGCCAAGTTGACTGGATACCGCGGA
>JBDTIZ010000080.1:0-11879 GCA_039936115.1 Gammaproteobacteria bacterium | reverse complement strand
CATAGGGCTTACATCGTGAAGGGCGATTTTTATGAAATAAAATTTCATTGTGTAGAGCCTCGCATTTAATTTTAAAGTCTTTACTAAGACTTATAATTAACTACGAATTAATGCAAGATGACCCCCCCAAATTTTACGCTCTCCATTTTCATGGTAGGTCAGAAACAATTAGATACGCCGATGATATGGTATTCACTTTCTCTGATCGTAGTGATGCTGAACGATTCTACGATATTTTACCTAAACGATTAAATAAATATGGGCTTGAAATGCATATAGATAAATCGCAGATGATATCTGCTGGTCATCTGAATGCAATGAAAGCTGAAAGAGCTGGCAAGCGACTGCCAACGTTTAATTTTCTAGGGTTTACATGCTACTGGGGTAAATCAAAACGCGGTTACTGGTGTCTTAAATACACGAGTCGTCGCGACAGATTTTCTAGCAAGTTAAGAAGCATGAAACAATTCCTAAATGAAAATTTAAATGTAGAAGATACACAAGAGTTCCTAAAACATGTGATATCTGGCATAAAAGGTTGGATAAATTATCACTGCGTCTCTGACAATAAGAGACGTGTTAATCAATTCCTTCAGATAAGTCGATGGTTGATCTTTCGATGGTTTAATCGGCGCGGTGGAAAGAAACGTGTGACAGAGAAAAGATTAGATGAATCACTTAACGCGGTGAATTTTCCAACTAATTGGAAAACAATATCGATGTACCATGCTCGCTGAAATGTGTGGGGACGCTGATCTATCGGGAGCCGGATGCGGTAATTCTGCAAGTCCGGTTCTGACGAGGGTTTGGCTAGAGCGATCTGGCCATTCTACTCACCCGCAACCCCCAAGACAAGACTTTTACTTGCTTTGGATGTTCATTAGAATTTTTATCGCGATTTAAAGAAAAAAATATAATTTGTGAATTCAAATAAGATTATTCACTACTGCTAAGAGCCAGCAATGTAGCATGGGTTTGTTTCTCAACTCACCATAAATAGGCTATTTAAGAAACTTTTTAAGTTTTTGTCTTCACTATTTAGGAAACCTAATTTTATATGTCATGCAGAAATTCAATGAATCTTTATTTGGGCTTTAGGCTCAACATTAGGCAAAAGATGACTAGCTCCGAATGTTTCAATCCATTCCTGCAAATATTTTTTAAACTCAACAGAAAAAAAATCAGGATATTCTAATTTTAACTGTCAGAGTAATGTTTCATTTTCAGTTTTCACGGCTTCGATGTACCTTTTTAAAATACGATTTAATTCAAAAATTGAAACATCAAAAATGCTTTTTATCATCTTATCCTCAGATATTTATATGCTAAAATAGCAGGAATTTATCACGCCATAGCTATTCTTTTGCTAGTATTGAAAATAGAATTTTCTGATAAGTTGGACTGCATTGTACCCTTCCTATATTCTACATTGCAAATTTTATCCGTATTTTCAACAATCTGAGGAAATATTTTTTTAGTCATCAAATTAAGCTGATTTCTTAGACTCTGCACCTCATTTTCTTTTTTATTTTTTTCATCAATAGCCAGTCCTATTTCATTGTTAAACGTTGCGGCATTACCATGCTCAGACAGAAACTTTTTCTGATCTTTTATTAATTTCTTAGGATTACCCGCTATTTTATCTATAGCACTTAACACTTTGTTTTGTCGCAAATAGCAAAAAGCAACTGCTGCAAAACAAGCGACCCCAGCACAGATACTAATCCCTATGGGTGTCGCTATAAGTGAAGCAGCTAGCAACCCTAATATTGCTTTTCCTAAAAAAAATCCCGCGCCAGCATAAGAAAATAATTCAGCCGTTACAGCAATTGATTTAACCGTTTTTCTGAAAATAGTGGCTGTATGCTCAACCAATAAAAAATTATTTTTGTTTTTTATATCATTCTGTACTAAACGCAATAATTTCTGGTATTGGCAACACTCCTTTAGGGACAACTTGCTTACACAGCTTGGTGAAATTAATAAATTTTGAATATCATTAGTCAAGTTGAGCTGGGCTCTATAAATATTCATTATAGGACTTGTTTTAAAAAACGAAATTCCGGTAGCAATGCGTAGCTCTCTCGCATCTCCCCATAAAAAAACGATACTCTCCAGTAAGCCAAATAAAATAGATGCTGCCAAAGAAACTGGGCTTATTATATTAATCAGCATACTTAAAATGCTATAAAAGCCCAAGTAACCTGCAACACCAGTAAAAAAAGTACTTACTATTGCAAATGCACCGCCAAAACATTTTTTGAAAAATGATATTTTCCTATTTTTCTCAAATCTAACTTTGCCTGATAAAACACACAAATTACTTTTAACGGTTTCAATGATGTCTAATTTTTCAATTTCAATAGATAACTTTTCTTGATCGGATGAATTATCATTAACCTGATTATACTCAGCATTCATATTTTCAAAATGATCAATTATTTTATTTAGTTCTAGATTATTCATTTTTTTACCTGTGAATCCCCCGTTTTTTTCAAAAACGGGGGAACTCTTATTTTATAGTAATTACATCCCCCATCGTTTTATCTAACGCGGAACTAATATTAATAACGCCAGTGCCTCCAATAGATGCCGCCTGTTTTTTCATTTCTGCTGAGATAAAGTTTTGGGTATGTGACGTCCCTATAATGCTGTAATTGTCTGCGCTCACGCGCCCTATGACCTTATAATATTTCGGCAATCCTTGATTGCCAAAATATAAGCGAACTTTGGCAGAATTAGTGGGCGCTAATTTATCATTTGATGTTGCTGTGCCATTAGCTACAATTGCTTGTATATCAGATGACACGCACCCTGAAAGAAAAAACATTGATAGTAAAACAGATGTGCTTAACATTACTTTTCTTTTCATAAAAACCTCATTAAATTTAGTTTTGATATTTATTGGCTAATTTCTGTAATTAATTTTAATCACGATCTTTCATTTCTTGCCAAAGCGGATAAACTATACGTACTGCAATACCCAATCCAACAAAAATCATAATATAATTGATAGGGCTAATTAAAAACGATAATTTAGCATCTCTATAAATATTCGCTGGTATGAGCATAAAAAACATATATTCAATAAAGAAAAATATTAAAAAGCCATGCCTGGTTAAAGCAGAAGTTGGAATATTTTTAAGAACTTTTACTCCAAGCAAAAATACAAAGTATTCAAAAACAGCTCTGTAGAGATGTAGTTCATGTGGTTGCGTATAAAGAAACAATAAAATCAAAGAAGATAAGCATGTAATGCTTAACATTAATAATGTATATGCAATGCTTTCTTTTTCTTTATTATTTATACAAACATACGCCCACCACGTAAACGACCAAATGCAAAAACTGAAAATAAGGTCTTTTACCGCAGCTGATTTTAGAATATAAATACATTTGGCCGTAATACCCATTTTAGGTGTGTCATATCCAATAAACGGATATGAAATTTCATTCAATAATGTGCTAAATTCTACTATTGAAAAGCCAAAAAAAATCACTCCTATTAAGAATCCGATACTAACTGGATTAAAAATAAATGTAGCTATACCTTTAATGCATTGCGTTATTTGTTTAGACATATACTTTTCTCTATATTAAATTAATTCCACTTATTTCATCGCCCTAAATAATTCACTGTAATCTGCTCGCGTGAATGGCCGAGTTCCTCTGTTAAGACCATCCGCGCCCGATAATCTATTTCTTTTTGCCACCTACTATATTCAAATGAGGTTAAACCACCATTGATCGGCGCTTCCCAGTTAGTTAGCTCTTTGTATCTGCGCTGAGCATAAGCGTGTCGAAGTCCATGCAAATTTCTCAGTCCTGCTCGTAATGTTTGTTTATCATATGCATTACGATGCCGGATATAACTTTTTCTTTCTGGTATCAGCGATTGACCAAAGTCGCTCGCAATTTGTTTAGCACGATCTAACCAATAACGTTGTTCATCTGTACGAATAGGCACACTTCTTCCTCGCCCTCCTTTACACCAAGAGGACAATAATTCAAGTTTGTCACCTTTATCTGCCATGTGAGGTTTAATTTTTAATGACTCCTCTCGACGTAAGCCAAACAGACGCTGTAATTGAAGAGAAACCATCACATTTGGATCTTTTATTTTTGAAAAATCGGGTTGATGAATCGCACGATTTTTTAAACTAACATAACTGCGTTTTCCAATGCCTAATTGATCATTGGTCGGAACGATATTTTCTTTATTTATAATGCCGCATAAATTGCGTAATGCGGACATCCTATTTTTAATAGTAGCGACCGACAATTCTTTTTCTTGCCAATGCCGTACTGCTACGAAAATGTGTTTTTGTTTTAGTCCATTTACACCTCGTAAACCATAACCTGCTGAGATAATGTCCTTAGCAAATGTAAAAAGTATATGACGCCTGTTTGCTTGGGTGTCATACGATCCAGTCCGATTGTTGTTTAAAATATTTTGGATCGAACGCTGTAAATTGTGTCGAATCCCCATAATCTATTCTCCATTTAGAACCTACTCTCATTACGGCTAATTTAAGGTTAGTGTTAAGTGCCTCAGCTTTTTGCGCCGTGCGACAAAAAACCGCAACTTACGTTGCAAAGAGACAATAGGTTGAGAGCAGTTTTCTATAGACTTATTGTATGTTCCATACAGCAATGTACTTCGATTTTATTTTCTGCAAATTTTCTTCACTAATAAGTTCGTTAACAATTTTGCGTATCGCTGGTGATACCTCCGTTTGCTCATAAATCTCATGTTGACACTGTTTTAAAAGTTGAAATTGTGCTTCGTTAATGAAATATTGCTTAATCTCCTTAGTGGGTGGTTCATCTTCAGTTGCTTCATTGTCTTTAAGTTGTGACATATCTATTCCTTTAAGTTTAATTAATACGCTATATAAATTTACTTCTTACGTTGCATCATTTTTTAAGTTGAATCGCGATACCCATTATGAATTGATAAATTAATGTCATTGGGTCGTTTTTTAAAAATAAAAAGAAAGCGATAAGAATCGCTAAGTGTGGACTAAAGATGGATTACATCTAAGAGCTTGAAAAATCCCGAAGGAGGTATTGCTAGAGGAAAAAATGTTTCTGTTACCAGAAACATTGCATAAACATCTTGTTAGATGCGGTCAGGATTACATTATGCTGCGCTGGCCTTTTTTGCGGTTTTGAGTCTCGCAAGGGGACTATGCTCATAGCATAAATGTTTTTGCATTTTAGTCAATCGCGGAATCAGAATTTTTTTTGAAAAAAGTCATTGTTAAAATTAATTTTTCATACCGTCTCACGCTCCAGTGACAGTATTCAAAAAAATAGTATTTATTTTCATATAATTACGCGGGGTAGAGCACCGCGTCACTACGGACATTTTCAATGTCTGTAGTGACGCGGTAAAGCAAAATCAAAAGCATGCAAGCTAAGATAAGCATAAAAAAAGCCGCTGAATTTTCGCTCCTTTCGGGTGCGAGAATTCAGCAGCTTATTTTATCTTCGCAACATCTGCTGGCACCGCGCCATCAGCTTTTGCTCAGAATCCGCAATGTCAGCAGCAAGCTGCTTCAATTGCTGATACTCTTTCTGTAGGTGGTCTATTTCCTCTATGATCTTTTTTAGACGTGTTTCTAACGCATGCTGATAATCACTTAGCAAACCCGCTGACTGAGTTAACAGCATGTTTAAACGCGCAAATATATTCTGGCATTCTCGCCTACACGAAATCTCGCTTCGACCATAGACCTCTATAAACTCGATCTTACCCAAAACATGTGAGCGATTTTCCATAAAATATTGGTTCATGAAAGCTTGTTGCTTTCCTTGCTTTATCTTAACAGCATCAAGCCAATTCACCGCTGAGGGTGATTTTCTTAAAATCACCACATCGACAGTCACTTTTGCATCGTCAAAAAGATCATCCGGCAAACGATAGGCTGCAACTAATGATCCGCCTTCGTCTGCAATAATCTGCCGCACGTGTTTTTTAGAGCTATCCATAAAATAGCGTGGCAAGACCATTGCTAATATGCCGCCCGCTTCAAGCAGTCGCATACTTTTAGCGACAAAATAATGATGAATACTAAATTGTGCCAAGTCAGCATGTACCGGATCGACAACTGTTTGTTGCCCATACGGAGGATTGCCAATAATCAATCCGTAAGGCTGATTATCATTGATTGACTCAAACCCCGTAGCAGAGACTTCAACCGCAGGATAAAGTACTCTCAATAAACGGCAACTCACCGGATCAGATTCAACTGCATGAACACTTGCAGACTGACGCCACAACTCAGGCATTCGCTCAATAAAAACACCGTGTCCAGCGCTTGGCTCCAATATCCTTTTTGGTGAACAACCTATTTGCTGGACGGCTTTATAAATAAAATCAACTAAGCGGCTTGGGGTATAGTAAGCCGTTTTGAGTGTTTTTTTGATACTATTAATATCTTCATCAGCAAGAAGTTCTTTTATTTGCTGATAAATAGCCGGTGTATAAATCGCTTTTTCCAGACCGCCCCACCCTGAATAATTTTTTAATTTTTCGGGTAAAGGCTGCTTTGAGACAAGAGACGCTAATGCTTCAATATTGTGTTTAACACGGACATCACTGAAGCCAGGCTGCGGATGGTTCATATTTACTCTCCATAAAAACTGAAAGAGTAAAACCCCAACGAGGGATTTTACTCCCTCAGTTGGGTTAGCTGTACAAAATCAAATAATCAGTATTCACCTGTTAACATAAGACAATAACAATCCTCAGACTCACATAAATAAAACCTCACTGGCTTTTCCAAAATAGGAAAACTCGTATACTTAATTCTATGTGTGAAATGTACGTTATTATTGCCATCTTCCACTGTAAATAGGCCTGACTTATCCTCACGAGCAATAAATTTGATGCTATAAAAATAATCTTTATGTTTTTTTAATAAAACGGGATAAAAAACCAAAGCAATGACATCAATCATCCAATAGCATTTCGTTTTTTCAGCAAGATATTGAATACCTTCTGTATAAACTAATTTTCTATTCAATCCATGCTTAAAAAACTGTTCTGAACCTGAAAATTGATTAAGTTCTTCTAATTTAAACGCTGTATTCATCGGTTTCTCCTTTCAGTTAAATAAACTGCGGAGAAATCCCTGTGAGGAATTTCCCCACAGGGTTTGAAAATAAACACATTCGCGCATTGCATCACAAATCAAAAAATGTGAATTATGCACCGACTGCTATAGATTGAATTAAAGGGTGCGCATGATGATGCACTCCGTCAATATAGTACTCATTAAGACGGAACAACTGTCCTTGCATTTTTACAATATGCCAAGGATCATCTTCGGTAAGTCCCAAGTGGCAACAGTCCAAACCAGAATACCCCGCCTCAAAATGCAAAATAACTGTTTTCTTTAACTGAAGGTTTTTTTCAAAATCTACCAGCAGTTGCAGTAAATCGTTATCTTTTACATGTGCATCAAGCCAAATATCATCAGATCGTTCGTTGCTAGAATTAAATTTATTAATGATATTAATTCTTGCAACAATCGTTTGATCTTTGCGAACAATCTCATGCAAATATCCAACACCACTTAAATTAAAAACAGGGTTTTTAAACATCTCTTTCCTCCAATTGAAAAAACGCTCGAAAAGAAATGTCCGCAAGGAAATTTCTCCCAAGCGGGTGATTAAAAGCAACAGATATACAAATCCTTGTAAGAAAATGTATGTGCGCGGCTTATTAGTGATAGAAAAATGAAACAGAAATGAAAAGATAAAACATTCGCAAATATCACGGATGTTGCATGAACACTGAATAGTGCGGCCAGGATTACATCACGCTACGCTGGTCTTATTCTGCTATTTAGAGTCGAACAGAACGGCGACTTAAGTGCTTAAACTATCAAATTTATGTAATAAATGAAATGGATTTTTAAGGCTAAATTTAAAAGATAAAGTGCTCAATCCCAGCAATGTAGATAATGACCCAATTTCCCTGCCATTCTACCTCCATATAGGTCGTTGATATCACTACAGTAGTGTAGGGGACATTTTTTAGCTAGTTACGACAAGCAATAAAGATACCTTTGAAAGTTAGCTATATAGTTGCTATAATACAATGTATACGATGTATACGAAAGAGGTTAACAGTTATGCCACATTCCCACAACTCATCACAACCAGCTGTTACATTAAGCGTTAGAGTTCCTTCTGAATCAAGGGATAAACTTGAAGATTTAGCGACCGCTACAGGCCGTACTAAATCATTTTTAGCAGCAGAAGCCATTGAGTATTATCTAGCAGCACAAGCTTGGCAGATCAAAGCCATTGAGAAGTCCCTCAAAAAAGCAAATAGCAAGCAAGCCAAATTCATTAAACACGAAAAAGTTTCTGATTGGCTGAATAGCTGGGGTACTGATAAAGAACAGGATCCTTTTAAATGATAATCAAGTGGTTAGATGATGCTGTTCATGATCTACAGGCTTTGCATCATTATATTGAACAAGAAAACCCTTCTGCAGCGAACCGTATAGCCAAACGTATTCTTAAAGCAGTAAATCTTTTACCTCTACAACCAGCAATGGGTAGGCAAGGTAGAGTTCATACTACGCGTGAGCTTATCGTCTCAGGTACTCCTTATATTATTCCTTATCGCGTTAAAAATAATGAAATTGAAATATTGCGAGTATTCCACGGGGCAATGCAATGGCCTGAAGAATTGTAGTATTCTCTAGCTGTCACAATAAACTATTTATTTGAGTAAAATGAATTCTAACTTGAGTATAATAATTTCTATTGAACTGCGGCGTATGCGAATTATAATCTCCTATTCCTTCCAATAAATTATTTCGATGCGCAATTTTTTTAGCAAGCATCCATGCACCCACTTTAACATTAGTACAAAAGTCAAACTGGATATCACTTTGCTGAATGTGATATTTACTAAGCTCTGCGAGAGACGATGAATTAATCTGCATAGGTCCTATATCATACGTGCCATTTTTGTTTTTCACTAACTGTCCTATTTTCCCACGTTCTGTTGCCAAAATTGATAAAATTAATTTAGCAGGTACATGGAACGTAAGCGCAGCATCATTGATGCAATGCAGAACGACCGGCATAGGAGGCATGAATATCACTTTTAGGGATAGTCCAATTTTTTTAAATCATTTACGTGAACAGATGCATATTCCCAAATGATTGCTTCACTCCCTCGCTTAATTGCTTTTATCTTTCTTTGGTCTCCAATAGATTCTAAAATGTAGCAAACATGATATTGCGTATGCCACGCTTTAGTACCAACAGAAAAACGTTTTGTATTTAATTCAATAACATTACCCATGTTTTTTCCCTTTTGTTTTTGGTAAAAATGCAAATTCTATTTCTTTGTTTAGGATTGCCGGTGGAACAACACCTAGCAGCTTGACTACCTCTTGAGATTTTTGATTATTTTCTAAAATATCTTGTCGAGTGATACCTGTATATTGCCACTGTCTTGCAATATAAAAAATATCTTGAACGGATTGTACAATTTTTTTAATAGAAATATCATCACTATTCAGTGAAACACCAATACGTTCTAATGTCAGCATTTGACGAACCATGTGATCTGCATCTGCAATTAAAGCCGCGCCCATAAAACCAAATGGGGTTGCAAAGCGTAATGGGTAGCGCATAGGGCAAGTACTTAGACAGGTATTGATTTCAATACCATGTGCATTTGTAAAATGGGGAGTCACTTGTTTTTCCAATGTATTCAACCATGCTCGTGTATCAAATAACGCTTGATAGGTTTTCATAAGATACCATTCTGCATAAGGATCATCATTTCTCACTTCTTTCCATAAGACAGCCATACTTTTAGCAAACTGTAATAACCCAATTCTGCCTTCCTGCCATGACCCATTAAAGAGCGATTGGGCAATTCGAGTATGTAAAACAATTTCTCCTGCTACATTTAATGGAGATGCTTTGTTCTTTTCTACGTTTTGATTTTGTAATATTTCGTCGGCATTTTTAGCAAGCATATTCATCTCCTTATAATAAAACATTATTTTGAAATTGTTGATCAATAGGCAACATTTGAAGTTCGTTTGGTAAAAAATCAATATTCAGAACTATTCCATTTAATTGCCGACGATCTTCAAATTTCTTAGGTGAAAGCTGGTGAAAATAATCATGGTTATTCATGATTAATCCGTTTTGTTTATCTAGCTCTTGGAAAAATATTTGTTTGGATAGAAGAATGCCCGTGATAGCTTGTCGTTCTGTTATAAAATCATCAACAAGACTGCTGCTAACAAAAATTCCTTTTTTTATTCGAAATAAATTTTCAGGACAAATATCTATGTTTTTTATCAACCATTTTCCAAAAATATTAAGGCTATCCAAAACAATTTCATTAGTAGATAAGTGAATTCCGGATTTGTTTGCCGCTGCTTCGACAAGCAAACCGATGTCGTTTTGAGATGGCAATAAAAGCGAATCCCACCATTGTTTAAATAGCACTTTATTTTCTGCTAACCAACGGAAGGCGATTACAGGCACAATACGTCCTATAACAGCAGCCATAAAAACATCTTTCTTAGCAATCGCTTCAACAGCTTTAAATTTCATATCGTAATAGAAATTTTCTTCATACAATGAACCCGCCAAAGGTGTCCATGTGCCGGACGGTTCGCCATTTTCAAAATAAAATTGAATGTCACGATCTGATTCAACTTTATCAATCCCGTGTAAAAGCGCCACTGAAAAAATCGCGTATGTCCACTGAGATTCCTCCGCCGAAATGGTTTCTGTTCCAGCATTTTTAGGCAATAATACACCTTGCCGCAATTTTAATGCGGCAATGGCGAGTTTTAATTGCCTTTCAAGTAAACCGTAAGGATGATTATATTTCTCTGCAGAGAAAGGCATAGCTTGACAAAACTCAGCTAGACCATGCAACGTGGTGAAATATAATTGATGCAAAACATCGTCTGGACAACTGATTAACGCTTTAATGTCAGAAAAATGGCGTTTTAGGCCACTTCTCTCAAACACGTTTTTTCCATCCAGACACTGAATAAATTGATGTTTATTTATCGTTTCTTTCTTCTTGCGCTTAAACATATCGACCTCTATGACAATGGACGTAACGTAATAACAACACGACGATTCATAGAACGGCCTTCAGCGCTTGCATTGGATGCGATAGGATTGCGTTTGCCAAAACCTTCTGCAAATATATGATTGCCTGATATCCCTTGAGACATTAAATAGTCGCCGACACTGTGCGCACGTCTTTCAGAAAGAACTTGATTATAAGCATCATCGCCAACGTTATCGGTGTAGCCCGTAATTGTAATACTGTTGTTGTCATATTTTTTTAACACGATAGCAACTGAATTAAGTGTTGGATAAAAACCTGACCGTACATCAGCTTGATTTGTATCAAATGTGATATCAGATGCCATGATTAACTGGATTGAATTGCCTACTTTTCGCACTTGAACGCCGGTACCAACCAATGTAGCTCTCAGTTCTTGATTTTCTTGATCGAGTGTATGACCAATAACACCGCCCGCTAAACCGCCGATAACACCACCGATCAACGCGCCTCGGCCACCACCTGCGATGGCGCCAATCAATGCACCGCCCACTGTGCCAATTCCAGCGCCTTTCGTGCTGTCGCTCATTTGCGTTTCACCGCTATATGGATTAATCGAACTGCATCCGGTTAAACACAATAAGCTAGTTACTAACACACTCACTATTACTTTTTGTTTCGATAGATTTTGCATTTTTTACTTTCTCCTTGTGGGTAAAATTTCAATAATTTAATGTTGGTTCATATTGCTAATAAGGACTTCAATACTTTTTGGTAAAACAGATTTTTCTTGTTTGGG
>JBDTIZ010000079.1:0-5629 GCA_039936115.1 Gammaproteobacteria bacterium | reverse complement strand
CTGTCACCCCGCACTTGTTGCGGGGTCTGGAATTAAAAACATAAAAAAAACAGTAAAAAATAAAAATGTATTTTTTATTACTTAACGCCCGGACCCCGCAACAAGTGCGGGGTGACAGTGTCGTATTCCCATGAAGGCGGGAATGACAGGGCTAACTAACTCGCAATGACAGTGCCAAAAGTGCTAAACATGCGAAAATCGTTTCGCGAGTTTATCACCAAAATATTGAATTGACTGCACAAAAATAATCATAATTACGATTGTTATCAACATAATCGTAATGTTAAATCGCTGGTAACCATAACGAATAGCCAGATCCCCTAGCCCACCGCCGCCAATCGCGCCAGCCATAGCAGAATAGCCAACTAAGCTAATCATGGTTAAGGTCAAGCCATTAATAATGCCAGGCAATGCTTCAGGAATAAGCACTTTTAAAATAATTTGACGGATAGTCGCACCCATTGCGCTAGCTGCTTCAATCAAGCCTCTGTTTACTTCCAGTAATGCGCCTTCAACCACGCGAGCTAAAAACGGTATGGCACATAAACTAAGCGGTACGATGGCAGCATTGGTGCCAATGGATGTTTTTATCAGGTAGCGTGTTAATGGAATCACTGCAAACATCAAGATTACAAAAGGGATGGACCGTGTGATATTGACGATTCCTGCCAGAATTTGATGGGCAAATGCGTGTTCGAGAATATTGCCTTTACGCGTGACATACAAAATCGTACCTAATGGTAATCCAACCACTATTGCAATCACGCTTGCAACGATCACCATATAAATAGTTTCTATTGTTGAATTAAGTAAAAGTAATAATATCGTTTGGGACATGACCCAGGACCTCAACTTGAATACCTAATTTTTCTAAATGACTGATGCCCGCCATCAGATTATTTTTTTCACCGCTGACCGCCAAAATCATAATACCCATCACATGTTTTTTGATGTATTCAACGTTGGCTTGCAGGATATTAATTCGTAAATTAAACGTATTAATGAGTTGTGTGATGACGGGCTGAGTTGCCGTTCCGCCAAAAAACCATAAACGAATAACCGGATGCGAGTTTGCAATTTCATGAATAATAACATGTTCTGCAATGGCTGCGGGTAAAGCCAGTTGTAAGGAAGAAATAATAAATTTTTTGGCTATCATTGTTTGCGGATGCGCAAAGAATTGACCTACTTCATTTTCTTCAATCATCTTGCCATGTTGCAAAATGGCAACACGATCACAACATGCTTTAATGACGGACATTTCGTGAGTGATTAACAAAATCGTTAAATTCAATGTGTCGCGAATATTTTTTAATAATTCTAAAATCGTATAGGTAGTTTCTGGATCCAGCGCTGAAGTAGCCTCGTCAGACAATAACACCTTAGGTTTGCTTGCCAGCGCGCGGGCGATTGCAACACGTTGTTTTTGGCCGCCGCTTAATTCGGCTGGGTAGTGATTTTTTTTATCGACTAATTGGGTGAGCTCAAGCAAAGGGTTGATGGTGTCAGCGATTTGTTGACGATCTAAACCCGCAAGCTCAAGTGGCAAGGCAATATTGCCATACACTGTTCGTGAATTGAGTAGATTAAAATGCTGAAAAATCATGCCAATTTTCCGTCGCGCCCGACGTAAATTATTCGCAGAAAGCGCCGTTAATTCTTCGCCAGCGACGATGACTTTGCCAGTGGTTGGGCTTTCTAGCAGATTGACGCAACGAATTAACGTGCTTTTGCCGGCACCGCTTTGGCCAATAATGCCGTAGATTTCAGCGGGTTTGACTTGCAAGTTAATATCTTGCAATGCAGTAATACTGCCGGCTGATGTCGTATAGCTTTTGCTAATGTGTTCAAGTGTTATCATAAATTAAAGTTCGAGAATTGCCTTGTGAGGTATATAATCATCGTATCTTAAAGATACTGGCTTTTAACATTCAGTGATGAGTATATAATGCCTTCTTTTAATTTTTAAAACAAAAAATTCGTGCTGCATTTTGGCATAAGCGCAGGAAATAATTAAGTGATTTCTCCTTTATTAACAGATTTATACCAGCTGACGATGGCTTATGGCTATTGGAAATTAGGTATCCATGAACGCGAAGCCGTTTTTCATCAAATCTTTCGCAAGCAACCGTTTCGCGGAAATTATTCTGTCGCTTGCGGTTTGGGTAGCGTGATTGAATTTTTACAAGAGTGGCGTTTTGCAGAAGATGATTTGAGTTATTTACAAACCTTACGCGCCTTCAATGGCAGTGTATTGTTTAGCAATGAATTTCTAGATTATTTGCGGGATTTGCGCTTTAGTTGTGATATCGATGCAGTGCTTGAAGGCAATATTGTGTTCCCGCACGAACCGCTGTTGCGTGTCAAAGGTCCTTTATTGCAATGCCAATTACTCGAATCCACTTTGCTAAATATCATTAATTTTCAAACTTTAATCGCAACGAAAGCAGCGCGTGTTTGCCAGGCATGTGACGGCGATCCGGTTCTTGAATTTGGGATGCGACGCGCACAAGGACCTGACGGTGCATTATCCGCAAGCCGAGCTGCGTATATCGGTGGTTGTGTTGCGACATCAAATGTACTTGCAGGTAAGCGTTATGGCATTCCAGTTTCAGGCACCCATGCGCATAGTTGGGTCAGTGCTTTTGAAGATGAAATAACCGCATTTAAAGCTTACGCTGAGGTCATGCCGCATAATTGCGTGTTACTGGTGGATACCTATGACACAGTTCAAGGTGTTAAACATGCCATTAAAATCGGCGAAGAATTAAAAGCTGTCGGCGCTGAATTACGTGCGATTCGTTTAGATTCGGGTGATTTGGCAGTACTTAGCATTAAGGCTCGCGAATTATTAGATGCGGCGGGTTTTTCCCAAACAAAAATTATTGCCAGCAATAGTTTAGATGAGTATGTTATTGCCGAATTGAAACAGCAGAATGCGCAAATTTCTGTTTGGGGTGTAGGCACGCATTTATCGACAGCGTACGATCACCCTGCTTTAGATGGGGTTTATAAATTATCGGCCTTACGAGATGCGGAAAACAAATGGCAATATAAATTAAAATTATCAGAACAAGCTGTTAAAGTATCAAACCCCGGTATACATCAAGTCAGGCGTTTTTATCGCAATAAACAGCCGATTATGGATGTAATTTATGATCTTGAGCTAGGTATGGCAGCGCAGTTAGAATGGGTTTCACTGGAGGTCCCACACACGACGTTTCGTGTGGAGAGTTATGATGAAGCGGTGGATTTATTGCAACCGATTTTTCGAGCAGGGCAATTGGTTTATCCGATTGAAACAATCGAAACCATACGTCTGCGTGCGATCCAACAAGTTAAGGAATTTTTGCCAACGCATAAGATGGCGCCATATTCTGTTGGCTTGGAAAGTGGCTTGCATCAATTGAAGCAAGAATTGATTGCTGAAGTGGCGAGCGCGAATAATAAAATTTTGTAGGTATTAAAGCCCTGTCATTCCCGACTTCGTGGGAATGACAGGGTCTAATTAATGATTTAGTGGAGATTTCACATGCAGCGTCAAGATCCAAAGAAACAGCAAACGGAATTCAATAAAAAACAACAAGATGATCTTTTGCAATTTAATGAATTGTCAAGCCTGATCCATGAACGTGTTGAGCTCCGCATTGAAAAACAAGAAATTATCGCAGAAGAAATTGAAGAGGAAGAGTTGGAAGTTGAAGCGGAACAACAGCAAATCATGCGTAAAGAGCATGCGGATGAGGCGAGAGCCGCGCAACAACAACCTGTAAAAAATCCTCAGACTGTAGTGAGCCCAGAAAAACTTTTTTGTTTTGGGAGTTCAATGAGTAGCTTAGAATTTTTTTCTAGCGCATTTAAATCATTCGCAGCAGGGCTCATGCATCTTTATTCCTCTACAGAATTAAATTGTGAAATGAATTCCAATCAAAGCCAGGTTTCACTTCGATTTCCACATGCGCATGTTGCCAAGAGTTACTTGGATTTTGTCGCTAAATTATTTCCGGGTCTTAGTTTGTTTATGCTGCCCGGTAATAAAAAAACACCGTTAGACGAAGAAGAATACAATCGTTCAACGTTTGGGGATAGATTTCTCAATCCTTTCCGCATTGACCTCACACGAATTTAAGTATGACTAATACAAATTTTCCTTTGCGCCGAGTGCGCAGTTTTGTTCGTCGCGATAGCCGAATCACAGACGCACAGCGACGCGCGTTAGAATTAATTTGGCCGCGTGTTGGGTTGCCGTTTGATGATCAGATAGTTAATTTTTCAAAAGTATTTGAACGTGAAGCGCCGCGCATTTTAGAAATTGGTTTTGGTTCGGGTTATTCATTGTTAGAAATGGCGAAGCTACATCCGGAACAAGATTTTATCGGCATTGAAATGCATCAACCTGGTATTGGCACATTGCTACTTGGAATTGAGGCGGTGCAGTTAACGAATGTTCGCGTGTATTATGCCGATGCAGTGGAAGTTTTAACGCGATGCATTGCTGATAATAGTTTGGATGTGATACAAATCTTTTTTCCTGATCCTTGGCCTAAACGTAAGCATCACAAGCGTCGTTTGATTCAGTCGGTATTTATCGAGTTAGTTGTCAGCAAATTAAAACCCGGTGGTACTTTGCATTTAGCAACAGATTGGCAGCATTATGCAGAACATATGATGGCTGTATTATCTGGTATTTCGAGTTTAAAAAATCTTGCGGGGGCCGGACAATATGCCAACCGTTCTGCTCAGCGACCTCTCGTTACCAAATTTGAACGACGCGGAACGCAAAGTGGTCGTTCGATTTGGGAGTTGCAATTTATTAAATAATTTTTTTTGAGGAGTCTTAGGCGTGAAAATAGTTTTAAGTTTATTTATTAGCTTGATGGTTTTTGTTGTGACGGCATGCGGACCTATTTATCAAACTAAATATTCGTATCAACCACCGCATTCAGATATGGGTCGTATGTGTGCGTCACAATGTTTGCAGAGTAAAAGTTCTTGCGATCAGATGTGTCAAATGCGGAAAGACAATTGTTTTCTGCATGCACGCCAAAATGCTTTGGTGCAATTTGAAGCGTATAAAGCAGAACAAAAAGCGAAATCTAAACCGGTAGAAAAAACTCCTGCTAGTTTTGAAAATACGGCGGGGTGTGATCAACCTTGCAACTGTGGGTTTGATTTTAATATGTGTTATCAGACTTGCGGCGGGGTTGTGACTAAGTATGAGGTTTGTACGGCGTTTTGTGATAAGAAGAAAGGTTGAAGCAATTGTTAGGATGTACCTCGGCGAGAGCATGGGTAAAATACTTACCCGGCTCTCGTCCGCAGCCGTCATGCTAATCCTCAGACAAGAGCTTGCCAGTTCCACATTTTAAATCCTGCTGTCACCCTTGCACTTTAATCCCCGCTGTTGCCTTGCACCTTAATCCCCGCTGTTGCCTTGCACCTTAAATCCCGCTGTTATCTCGCACTTTAAATCTCACTGTTACCTCGCACTTTAAATCTCACTGTTACCTCGCACTTAATCCTCTTCGTCACCCCGCACTTACCACTGTCACTCCGCACTTACCACTGTCACCCCGCACTTGTTGCGGGGTCTGGAATTAAAAACATTAAAAAGTCATAAATAAAAAAT
>JBDTIZ010000078.1:0-7489 GCA_039936115.1 Gammaproteobacteria bacterium | reverse complement strand
AACATGAAATGAGAGGTAAATCGATATTTAAATTTAAGACATTATGATAGATAAGGCTCATTTTTGAGTTATATTGTCTCAAAAACTATCCTGACAGAAATATCGACGGTTGTCGCTTAGTACCCCTTTAATAAGCCAAGATAAATCGCTACTACAACAGCAATACGATCAAATTTCATTTGAAAATGATGCTTCCAAGATTGATTATGAAGAACTAAAAAATCAATTACATAAGTTTCAAGAAAAATATTCATCTTTTGAAAAAGAACTCAATGAAAATATCCAAGCCAAAAATCATTGGCAATCACAATTCCAAGAAATGCAGCAAAAAATAAATGACAAAACTGTTTCATTTGTTGAATTACAAAAAGAGAATGCTGTTTTGTCACAACAATTATATTCTTCACAAAATCAAGTAAAAGAATTAAATGATCAAAATAAATCTCTTGCCTTAGAAAAGTGGGAACTAGGCCAAGAAAAATCACAGCTAGAAGGACAACTAAAACAAGTTGATCGATTTTTAAAGAACTCCAAAGAAGGAGCGATTATCTCATGAGTCAATACTTGTGGACAAAATTAAAAGCGCGTTTACAATTTATTGGCTCGACTCACGGTGCAAATTATAACTGGTTATTTCTTCCCGGGGGACCAGGATTGGGATCTGAATCATTAAGCACGCTCACAAAAAATTTAAAATTACCGGGTACGATTTGGCATCTCGATCTTCCAGGCGATGGCTCAAATAACACTCTTAATGATGAGCAGCATTTTGCGCGCTGGTCTGATGCGCTATGTGAAGCTGTAAGTACAGTAAAAAACGTTATATTAGTTGCTCACTCAACAGGCGGCATGTACGCGCTAGCAACACCCAAACTTGAAAAAATGCTTATTGGTTTAGTATTAATGGATTCAGCCCCAGATTCATCTTGGCAAAAACAATTTGTACAGTATGCGCAGACTCATCCAATAAAAAAATCTAATAAATTACAAATCAAATATGCTAAAAAACCAAATAATACGCTCTTAAAAAAAATCACAATCATGTTAGCACCCTATTCATTTACAAAAAAAGGTCTACCTAAAGACATATCTCTTTTAAAAGCATTACCGTTTAATTATAAAACTTGTGAATGGTCTGCAAAGCGTTTCGACCAAACATACCAAGCAAAATGGGTTCCAAAAAAAATCCCGACGCTGATACTAGCCGGAGAAAATGACAACATTATTCCGTTATCTTTTTTTATAAAATCAAAACAATTCAAAAGAAAAAATATTACGATTCGAGAAATTAAAAATGCGGGACATTTTCCTTGGATAGAAAACCCAAAATTGGTACAGACTGTATTTAATGAATATTCTAGTGAATTACTTAAAAATCATCTATAGCAATCGATCGCTATATCACTGGACTATCGGGTAATAATATTAAATTACGTCAATTCAAGCCCGATAAAATTAAAGGGGTGTATCTCTTCATACATGGCGGTGGTTGGATATCTGGTGCTGCTGATTGGCAAGATACTCGTCTGGAAAGTATTGCTAAAGAAGCTCAAGTTGTTCTTATTAGTGTTGAATACAGATTGGCACCCTTATCCAGCAGCAATAGAAGACTGTGAAAGTGCGGCATTATGGTTAGTCGAAAACGCTCTGAAAGAATTTGGTACAGACCATATTTTGATTGGCGGTGGTTCAGCAGGCGCGCATCTTTGTGCTCTAACTTTATTGCTTATTACGCATGTGAGACAAGCATTCTTATGCACAATTTAGGGGGGCTAATTTAGTATTTGGAATGTATGACTTAGGTATGACACCCAGCACGCGTAATTAGGGTGATGAGGAATTAATTCTAAGTGCACCTCAGGAAAGGGAATATCCAAGACCCTAGCTCTAAAATAAAGAAACAAAATTCAAGTCGTTGCGTTTTACTCTAATAAAAAAGGATCAAGACTTAATAGTTGAGACTTGATCCTTTTATTTAAATCTGCCAAGCGTAATTTTCAATTACACATTATCAAAAATAAAAGCCGTGCAGTAATGCTCAGCCTTCTCACGTTAAAGCTTTATGATTTCAAAAAAATCCTTCCTACTGCTACATAAAGATAGTTAGGTTGTACTGAACTTATAGCTACAGGTAGCGATTTTGACAGAACCCTTATAATGTATTATCTAAACCCTGCATTATTTCTTGTATTGCTTGTTCATCTGCTTGGGAAATTACAGACGTAGACCTCCTGCCTAGGAACGATTGTTTTGATAGCCCTACTAGCATAGCTGTTGCTTCCGCTATCGTATCATCAAAGCCTGCATGTATTTGAGCTCTCGCGAGTGCTCGTTTCTTCATCGCATCCTCATCCAGATTCACTACTTCCTCTTCTTCAGCATTCGAACAAGGCAGTACTCTGCTGAGAAGAGATGACACGTGCGCTGTTGTTGTGCGACCTGATGAAGGTGATAACACAAAGATTTCCGCAGTTTCATTGTTATGATCTTTTTCATCAAGCTCTTCAAACTGTCCAACAGACTTTTCTTTCTCGAGCATTTGCAGTTCCAGTGCCGCAAGTTCGTTGTTGATATTTACTGCGGCCAAAGAGAGGGTCTTCAGATTAGCGCTGGCTTGAGCTATATAGCCTGAATCCATATCCGTAGTATTTAATTCATGTTGAGATGTTATTCTATCGCCTAAATCTTTAATCTTTTGTTTCAAAGCTAAAAGAGCTTCCTTCATATCATTATTTCCAACTTCATCATCAAATTCATTCAACACTACTTGGATAGCTATCCGTCTTCGATTGAGTGCACTTGCAGTCGTGCCTAAAACAGCAGTTTGCTCCCTTAACGATGCAACTTGATTTAATTGTGCTTGCTCTGCTGTTAAAGAGAGTTGCTCGCTTATAGTGGCTAAGAGTGACGCTATATAGTTATCCAAAGGTATTGTGGAATTAGTTTTTATCGATGCTGCTTCCATAGCATTGATTACAGCTTCCAGAGCATTTGAATTTAGAGTTGCATTTTTTAGCAATTCTATATTTTGGTATTGATGTTGCAAATCTCTAGCTTCAGTTTTTAAAGCGGAAAGTTTTTCTTTAAATGCTGCTTGCGTTGATGACACTATTGCTAATTGCAATTCCAGATTCTCTTTTATGCGTGTAATAATCTGTTTGAGATCTTGAATGCATTTAAATGACAGTTTATTTTCTGCAACTTTACTTATTTGTTGCATGTAATCTTTAATTTCATTTTCTGTGACATGTGGCTTAAGTGCGTTTAACAACATAGTGGCTTGATTAAGCAATTCAGGTGCTTGTACGCTAAGAATTTTTTCGAGTTCATCTTGCATACTAACTAAGTGTTTCGTTAATAGCTCAGGATCCAGGCCATTCTGTGTTCTGCTTATACGTTCATCTAGTTCTGCCCGACGCTTAACATAGATTGCTCTATCCCTTTCTTCATCAGCATTGACAACATCAAGACTTGGATCGAGGGCCTCTAGCTGTTGCAGTAATACCTCGGCTTCCTGTTTAGTTTTTGAAATAAGTTCAAAATTAGTTTTGTGTTTTGCCAGTGTATCTTCCAGCATCATTTTGCAACTAGTAACCATCTGAGCTGATCCAAACTCTAAGAATGATTGGCAAGCTTGATCTAGTATAGCTCTATAACTATCTATCGCGTCGGCATTTACATATTTACCGTGTATTAATGTAATCAATGCAACAAGTGCTTGCTCTCTCTCCGCAATAACCTGGTCGTACAAAGCACCATTTGTTTTTGTTCTTGGTATTGCTTTAAAACACATGGCTGTATTTTCTTTTTCAGCTTTTAATAGAACTGCTAGTTCTTTGTCGCGAGTGATGTCTGATACATTCGGCATTTTGATCGAAGTAACTATTTTTTGATGCTCTTCAGTATCTTTAGCTTTTTGTAGAGTTTGATTTTTTTGTTCTGCTTCAAGTTTATGCCGTGTTGCATCTGCAATTGCTTTTTCTTTTTTCTGAGTTTCTAACTTTCGCAGCGGGTTGAGAACACTGTCAATCGCATCTAATTTTTGCTTAAGTTCGCCTAACATGCAACTTTTTGCGCTCTGAATCAGTAGGTCAAATTGCTTATCTGGAATGGTTTTATTTGTGGCCGCTTGTAAAGAGGTGCGATCATCTTTGCGCATGGTGACTTGTTTATTCTTCATTTGCACATAAAGTGTTGCAAGAGAACTTAAGCTCTTGCTAGCTATCTGCACTTCATCGACAGTCTCTTTAGCTGGTAAGAATGCAGCCTCAAGTTCTGCAATTGCAGAACTTTTTTCTTCAAATTTAGTCAGTTCTGCCATGTATTTATCTGCTTGTTCTTTAATATTTTTTAAAGATGTGGGGAAGGTGCGATATAGCGCCTCAATTTCTTCGATTAGCTGTTGATTATCACGTTCAAGGTCTTGTTTCTCAGCGGCAATAGCGTCTGCAATTAATTCCCCTTCTGCTGCTTCTCGTTTTTTTGATTGCAATATTACAGTTAAACGCTGAGCATGTTCAAAGCACATCAGCATAACATTTGTTTTTTTGCTATTATCAACTTCTTGTTCTGCTGTTGCTGCAATCTGATATCCAAGGATAGTAAAGCTGTTGATAACTTCTTCCAATTTAGCAATGCTCATTCCTTCAGCGTTTGATTCTACAGTGCGAAATGTAGTAGGAGTTGAAGTAATATCAGAAATGTTGTCATGTTTGTGCTCGCGTGGGTGCATGATTAAAGCCTCGTTTTTTGTAGTTTTGTGTAGTTTGGTGTAATGATGATACCCAATTACTATTAAGGTTTTATTAAGAAACACCTGAAATTATGATCAATTTACTCATCAAAAATTTTGCTAATAAATCACTATATATATCAATCGGATCTGTCAAAACTCAGTGAATGGAGTCAGACCATCGCGTGACAAAATCCAGGCTCTCTATCATGAAGGGATTTGAAAACATATTTTGTGCCTTGAAATTTTGTACGGTGTTTGAGGAGATCAGACAGTTTTTCCGTATCAAAAATAAAAATCGTGCAGAAATGCGCGGCCTTCTCACTCTAAACTTTATGACTCGAATCGCGGCCGAACCTCGTTATAAACTTCTGGCTTTCTGACTCCTAAGTAGCTTTCATAGCTTGACTCGGTAATGATAAATGATCAGACAAACTAGCTATCGTTAATTCTGGTGTTTCATCAATAAATGAGAAGGTTCGCTTTGTAAATAAATGATATTGTTTTGACAAATATAGCCGTTCTCTCACTTTATCATCATTTGTCAAATTAGCCATTTTTTTGCAAGAAATCATCATAATCACTAATGTTGAAGTATCAAGGTAAGAGAAAATATCTAGCCAAAGAGCACTTATAATGCGAGAAATTTGACTGTGCGTTTCATTTTTTTGCGCAGGATTTAAATAAATTCCTTTAGGGGTTCTTTGTAATTCCAATTTAAAATGGTCGCTTAAAGATACTTTCGCATCATCTACTTTAAAAAAATCGTGACTAAGAGTGACTTGAGGAATAGGACATGTTGATAATATATGATTAATAGTCTTATTTGTATTTTGAATGCCTTTTTTACGTGATGTACTCATCATCTACCTCTTTTATATTTTATTCAATTAACTGATTAACGCTTGCTTTGAGAAATTTATTTACCGCCGGGACCGCCTCGTCGCTGCCCTCGAAGTTCTTCTTTATCTTGTATATAATCTGGCAATCTACCGGCTGCATTCAATTCCTTAGCTCGATTGATTCCTCTAACCTTATCACCATCAGCACCTCCTTTGTCAGGATGATCCCCCTTTAATAACATTTTATTAAGTGCTCTATTAACAGCGTTTTTATCTTTAATATTAACACCAAGTTGCCAAAAACCCACTTGAGTAAGCAGTCCAGGTCCGCTTCCCTCCTGTGCTGCCTGTGAATCTAAACCCCTTGTTCGTGATTTTTGATGGTGATTATGTTTTTCATGCGCACGATGATGTTCATGCTCCGTTTTTTGCTCAGATCTTTTAGTCTGTTGCTCGAACATTAGTCGTACTAGCGTTAATCTTTTGCTTGAATCAAATATTTTTCTAGCTTCAGGAATATCAAGTAAATCTTTTAACTCAAAATGATACTTCCTAGAGCAATGTTGAACCAAATCAATTAAACGCTTTAGGCGATACCGACCTTGACTTATAAGTGCATCCCTATCTCGTTGCTCATAAATATGTTGCGCAATAACGGAGGCGCTTACCATTTTTAATAATGGATCTTTGTTAAACTCTTTAAGTTGCTCTGTGTTGTTAGAATCAAGAAGAAGAACACTTAGGTCAAATCCTTTTTCTTTAGAAAAATTGTGAATCGATTGAATAAAAGCACTTCGACTGCTCTTAGCACTGTCCCATAATAAATTTTTTCTTAAATTAATATTATTAAATAGATCTTTGGTTAAAACTGTATTTTTCATAGGTTTTAGGATAGAGCTTGCCTCAAATTTATCTCTTACATAGGAACATTGGAGAAGCTCTTCCAAAGACCATTCTTTATTTTTGCAATAATTTCGTACTGATTGTTCAAATCCTTGTGGATTATGTTTACCCTGGATAGCCGCTCCATTCATCAACGATACTCGTTTACTAAAAATGTCATCAGCAATTATTCTAGCGACAATAGGCTTTAACAACGTACTACCTTCAAAAGTTTTTCTTGTTTGATCATCCTGAAGCAGTGCCTCCAGCTGATATCCTCTGCCCTCAGCATATTGTTTAACTTTTTTATAGAATTCGTCATCAGGTTTATTCATCTGAGCCGTTTCAGTTTTCCAACCGATTCGTTTTTCTAATATTTCACGAGCTACTTGCTCATTTGACTTCTTTTGAAAAACTTCGAATTCTTCAATTTCACAACCGGTATTGATGACATCTTCCCAATTTGATTCTGGCCAAGGCTTCACCTCACCATCGTCCGCCCAAACTACGTCATTAGCCAGTTCCCCCCATAATCCTGAACGCAAATCTCCCTCGCCATCGCGCCCCACCCAAATCTCGGCATCACTACACACTTCAGCACCTTCTCGAACTTGGGGTGGGACTCCAGCCATTTCCCATGGATCAGTCATGCTAAACCGCGGCTGATCTTCATTAGAAACCCTATTATTCCAAGCAGGAAGACTCTGCTCGTTAAAAGGCGCATCAGCATGTATTTTATTTTTTTGAGGATGTTGGGGAATTGCAATATGCTGTGCGGCAGAAGTATTTGTTAATCCTGAAGACATTAAGACACTATTGAATTTTTCAAAAAGCCACGTCTTTCCATCTTGAATAGCAGCTACAGAAGCGCTTAACCAACTTCGCATATTTGATACTGATAAAAAACCGTATAAGGTGCCTATCAAACCATTTTTAGTATTGGAACTGTCGGATCTATTATCTTGCATTCTTCTTCTCTTCTCTTTAGCAAATTTAAGTAATATTTTATCAATTTAAGCTTAACCTTTTCTTA
>JBDTIZ010000077.1:0-5303 GCA_039936115.1 Gammaproteobacteria bacterium | reverse complement strand
ACCTGGGTTGCTTCGCTCGCGCTCGCAATGACGGCGGGCTCGTCTCTGTAAAAAGTTTCGTAACAATTTGTCACACTATCCGCTTCGACATTTTTCTTAACACCTCAGCACCTGCATGTGTACTTTTAAAATGATACGTAACAACCGGTCTCTCGTCGCTTTTAAACAAAGATAATGAAACATGCGAAGATTTTTCTTCTTGTTTAGTTTCTTCCATCGGTTGTTTAGCAACCGATTTTAATTTTTCTATTTGCGCATTAAAATTTTGTATATTTCGATGTATGGAGTCATAGCCTGGCGCATATTGGGCTATTTCACAAATGAGTGCTTTAGATTCAGGAGAATTAAATCCAGTTAGGGGTTCACTGAAGATATCGTTCCAGTTATCTTGAGACAACAAGATGCTCAATTTTTCATATTCTGCAGCCTCATCGAAATAACCAGATAATTTTTGTAATAATTGTGCATAAATCAGGGCACGTTCGTAAACAATCAGATAAGCTGCTTTATTCCCTTGTCGAATAACAGCTTCAGCTAAATGACAGTCATTACTTAGATCTTCAAGCTCTTTTTCATAGAGAGCAAAATACGTTTTACCTAACGCGTTCAAAAAAGTAGATAGACTAGGGTGCTGTAAAAATTGTGGCAATGTGAGCGGCGTAAATTTCTCTTCATATTTTAAATCAGATTTTAATAATGCATAATTTTCAAGGCGAATGGGCGAAGATAAATCAGCTGCCTCTAATTGACACATGATCAGCTTTGTAAATTTATCATTAAGCGCACGCTTTAATTGTATTTCATTAGCATCAAATGATAATGTCCCGTGATAATTACTATAAAGTTTATGCCGATTTTTAACGCGCTCGGCTGAATTGCAAGTCGATAAATTAGTGAATTCTAATTTAATCAGCACATCTTCAAATTTTTCACCTCGCAACCATTCGATAAATATTAACTTATATTTTTTATTCAATACATTTTCAAAATCAGTTAATTTCCCGAAAAAATATTTTCGTGGATCGACATCTGATAATGTGATGGGTGTTTCACTTAATAATGCAGCCATTAATTCGATAGGTGTTAGCCAGGGAATTCCCAAGGTGAGTTCTTGAAAAGAAGCTTGGTGACTTCTTGTTAAGCTGCTGCGTTTGCTACCACAATAAACACTATCCCATAAACGGCCTTTTACTTTTGCTTCACTGTCAGCAGCTTGTAGTGTATCAACCAGAGAATTTCTTCGCATAATCGAATCTTTTTTTACTTTTAGTGCAATAATACCCGGAGATGAGCTAACAATACGATTTATTTCTTCTAGCGGCAACATATAGCCGCCAGCAATCAACTCATCATTATATCTATCACCGACGAAAGGAAGATGTCCGTATGTTCTGTCTAATAAAATTTTTAATTGTTGATATTTACTTTCATTATCCAATTTGTGTTTTGCCCACATGGCAACATAACCACCTAATGAATGACCAATAACTAAAATCTGTTTAATTGGAAACGCATGTGTGTCCGCAAGCTCGCGAATTAAATTAGCAATGTGAGTAGCATCAGTGTCTAACGGGGTGTTTGAATAATTAGAGCTAGCCGTTTTATTTGAGCCCATCCCTAAATAATCCATCATGACAAGAGAAGCTTTTACTTGTACTCGTGTTTTAGGATGAGACTGTTGAATAGTAGCTTGCAGCTTTGCTTGCAAATCATAACAGAGACTTTGCAGGTATTTATTACGGTATTGGCCTGCCACAGTTTCTAAGTTTCCTGGGACATAAAGTAATGCCATCTCTATGTTGAGAGGAGGCTGTTCTGTTTGTGACGGTGGCTTGCTTGCGGGCGTAAAAATATAATAATTTAATTTTACATCGGTAACCGACTTAAGCGTAAAATTTTTAATATGAACGCTCAGCGTATCAATGCTTGGAACGTTGTGCGTAGTATAAATTGAAAGTTCGTTTAATGTAGCAGTTATTTGTTTTTCCGTACTAGAATTTAATTTGGGTTTTAAGCCAATCTCATTTCCAAATAATGATGCGCCTTGAACAATTCGTTGTGCGCTGGAAGATAATTCTTTAAATAATTTTAATGACTTGGGAACAGTTATAGTTTTTGTTTCTAAAGACGTTTTTCTACTTTCTGACATAGCCGAATGTCCGCTGTTATTCGAGGATAATACTAGCAGAAGAGAATTTTAATTGATACTAGTTGCCATTGCTCGCGCTCGCAATAACAATATTTTAGATTGACAAACAACCGATTTAAGATTAATTTTTCAGTCGATTGTCTTCAGGGCGGGGTGAAACTCCCCACCGGCGGTAAATTTACTTTAAGAGTAAATCAGCCCGCGAGCGCTCTTGTTTAAGTATAAGAGGTCAGCAGATTTGGTGAAAATCCAAAGCCGACGGTTAGAGTCCGGATGAAAGAAGATGTATCAAATGAATAATCTAGCGCGTACGTGCTCGTTTCATACGGGCATTTCGCCTGCTATTTCTGTTGATTCATTTCGCCCTGAGAAATATTAAACCTGGGGGTAATGATGACTGTCACAACGCATTTCGCATTTTTTTTCTTTTTTCTAAAAAATACAAAACAGTGTATCGGTGGCGATTATGTTTAACGGAATCGTTGAATCAATCGGTATCGTTCAAGCTATCCATATGCAAGCCGATTGTATGCATATAGTGATTATGCCGCAGCAACGCTTTTCTGATTTGAATATCGGCGATAGTATTGCTGTCAATGGCGTTTGCTTAACCCTCACGCATATTTCAAATGAAAATTTTTCAGTGACAGCAGTGCCTGAAACATTGCGTGTTACCAATCTCAAGCATTTAACCAGTGGTAACAAAGTGAATCTCGAACGATCACTCTTGGCTAACGGGCGCCTAGGCGGACATTTCGTTCAAGGTCACGTTGATCAGACGGGGAAAATTCTAGATTTACAAACGAATGGCGACGCTCTTCTAGTAAAAATTAGCGTATCGCCAACCTTATCGAAATACATAGTTAATAAAGGATACATCGCACTAGATGGCATGAGCATTACTGTCATCGAAGCATCTAGCACTTGGTTTACAGTGACATTTATCCCTCATACGCAACAAGTTACCGTCGTGCATCAATATCAGATAGGCAGCGAAATAAATATTGAAGTCGATAGTCTTGGGAAATACATAGAAAAATTAATAGGAGCTTATTCACATGCTATCCCCCATTGAACGAGTCGAATCGGCACTCAGCGAATTGAGAGCTGGCAAAATGATTATTTTGACGGATCATCCCGATCGAGAAGATGAAGGTGACTTAATTTTTCCTGCTGAAATCATCACGCCTGATGTTGTTAATTTTATGATTCAACAGGGTAGCGGAATTATTTGTTTACCTATGATGATGGTTCAAGCAAAAAAAATGGGTTTAACGCCTATGGTTTCACCGGAAGAAAATACGAGTAGTCGCGGAACTCCGTTTACTGTATCGATTGAAGCGAAGGAAGGTGTAACCACCGGGGTGTCAGCGCACGATAGAGCACGAACAATTCTTGCGGCAGTTAATGAACGAGCAAGCAGTCAGGATATTGTAAAACCAGGACATGTTTTTCCTTTGATAGCAAAAAACGGTGGTGTATTAGATCGTGCAGGACACACGGAAGGCGCGATTGATTTAGTGCGTTTAGCTGGATTTAAACCGGCGGCAGTGTTATGTGAAGTCATGAATAAAGATGGCACGATGGCGCGCGGTTTAGAATTAAAAAAATTTGCTGAGAAATATCATTTAAACATTTTATCCATTGAAGATATTATTGCTTATCGCTTGCTGAAAGAAAATTTAATTGAAGAAGAAATATCAACCACATTACCAATAGATCATTATGGTTTATTTAACATGACAGTCATAAAAGAAAAAGGCAATGAACATATTGTCTTAATCCATTCTATGAAACCTGTGAATCCAGCTCTTCTAGTTCGAATTCATTCCTCTTGTATCACAGGCGATTTGTTTGGCTCTAAACGTTGCGATTGTAAACAACAATTAAATTATTCATTACAGCGTATTAGTGAAGAAGGCGGTATGTTAATTTATTTAAATCAAGAAGGACGTGGCATAGGACTAATGAATAAAATAAAAGCCTATTCATTACAAGATCAAGGATTTGATACAATCGAAGCAAATCAAAAGCTCGGTATGCCTATCGATTCGCGCGAGTATTACATTGCGGCGAACTTTTTGCGTAATCGCAACATAAATAACATTAGATTACTGACTAATAATCCAGATAAACTACAGGCATTGAAAAAATTTGGCATAGAAAACATTCAACGAGAAGCTATTCCTATTTTTTGTAATGCACATAACAGAAATTATTTGACGGCAAAAAAGAATAAGCTGAATCATTTTATAGGAGACATTGAAGTATGAAATCTAAATATGCAATTATCGTCAGTCAGTTTAATCAAGAAATTACACATGAATTAGCTAAAGGGGCGTTATCACGTTTATTAGAGCATGGCGTTTCGGAAGATTGCGTGACAATGATCAATGTGCCTGGTGCTGTTGAAATTCCATTAACGGCAAAGTTGCTTGCTCGCTCAGAGAAATATGCTGCGATTATTTGTCTCGGTGCAGTGATTCGCGGCGAAACAGATCATTATGACTATGTGTGCCAACAAGTGTGTTTGGGATGTCAGCAAGTGATGACGGATTATGATGTCCCTGTGATTTTTGGTGTCCTGACAACAAAAAATTTAAAACAAGCAAAGGCGCGTGCAGGTGGAAAAGAAGGTCATAAAGGCCGCGATGCGGCAGATGCAGCCATTGAGATGACGGCTGTGGTAGCGCGATTGAAATCTACTGTGGTGTGTAGGGAAGTTGTTTAAGATGCAAATCTGGGTAGACGCCGATGCGTGTCCAAATATCATAAAAGACATTTTATTTCGCGCAGCGATTCGCACAAAGACGATGATGATTTTAGTCGCGAATCAAATCATTAATATGCCTTCATCACCGTATATTAAAATAATTAAGGTCTCATCGGGCTTTGATGTTGCAGACAATCGCATCGTTCAAGAATTGGCGCCAGGTGATTTAGTGATTACAGCAGATATTCCTTTAGCTAATGCAGTGATTGAAAAGGGTGGTGCGGCATTAAATCCACGTGGAGAAATGTATTCAGAAAGCAACATCAAACAACGTCTTTCGATGCGAAATTTTAGTGAAGGTTTACGGAATAGTGGTGTGATTACAGGTGGGCCGCCGAAAATCAGTAAACGCGAAATTCAACTTTTTGCTAATTGTTTGGA
>JBDTIZ010000076.1:0-6483 GCA_039936115.1 Gammaproteobacteria bacterium | reverse complement strand
GTGTTTAATATCTATGCTGATTTACCGGATGCTAGTGCGCCTTCGCGGGAATGACAGGCTTGCCGATTACCCACTTCTCAACACCAAATGATACGCCACCTGCCCCGCTCGCTTACTTTTAAGGATTTTCCAATTTTTAGGCAACAAGCTCTCATCCACCGTGTCCCGAGACTCCAGATAAATATAGGCATTAGGCGCTAGAAAGCTTTGCTCTTCGAGATAAAAACAACACGGCAGTAATAACTTTTCAGCATAAGGGGGATCAAGAAAAACAATATCAAATAGCTTAGCGGGACGCTTTAATTGCACCGGTATTTTTGCACAGTAAATATCGGCATGCGTCTCTTTGAATTGAATTAATTCGGCCTGCAGTAATTTTATGACCGTCATTGAGTCATCCACCATCACCACATGTGATGCCCCGCGCGACAAGGCTTCGAAACCCAGCACCCCACTGCCCGTAAACGCATCCAGACAATAGGCGCCCGGCAAGTGCGGCGCTAACCAATTAAATAAAGTTTCGCGCACACGATCAGGGGTCGGGCGCAAATTAAGTACTTCGGGGACTTTTAATTTACGACCGCGCCATTCACCGCCGATAATTCTGACTATGCCTTCTGCCATGCTTGTTCTCTTGTTAGTTTGTAAATTTCTTGTGGCTCTTGCAGGGGCGAACCTGTGTGTTCGCCCAGCGGGCTCAATACGCAACTGTCGCTTCTTTGGTCGAGAGGGCGAACATAGGTTCGCCCCTACAAAATAGCAATTTTTCCAGAGTACCTGATAACCCAATCGTATGTTACCATTTAGCCACTATGATTTTAGCCATTTCGGAATAAACATGTTTAATATTTTAAAACGAAAAAAACCATCTGACTCAGAAACCGAGGTCGAACAAACCACTGAAAAAAGCGGATTTTTTACCCGTTTAAAAGCAGGCCTTTCCAAAACACGAGCCAATTTCACCACTGGAATCGCCAATTTAATTCTCGGTAAAAAAAACCTAGATAAAGATTTGCTCGATTTGATCGAAACTCAATTACTGACAGCCGATGTCGGTATTGACGCAACGCAACAGCTCGTAAGCCATCTTACCCAAAAATTAGCACGCAATGAATTGAGCAATACGGAAGCCGCACTACAGTGCTTACAAGACGATATGAAAGCGATTTTGCGTCCCTGCCAACAAGCGCTCACCCTCACTGAAAACAAAACACCGTTTGTAATTCTGGTCGTGGGAATCAATGGTTCCGGTAAAACAACGACGATTGGTAAACTGGCTAAACATTTTCAAGCGACTGGCAAAAAAGTCATGCTAGCTGCTGGCGACACATTTCGCGCGGCCGCAATTGAACAATTGCAAATCTGGGGCGAGCGCAATCAAATTCCAGTTGTCGCACAACAACCCGGCGCTGATACCGCTGCTGTCATTTATGATGCGATGGAATCAGCGAAAGCACGCGGTATTGATGTATTAATTGCAGATACTGCGGGACGGTTGCATACTCAAACCAATTTGATGGAAGAATTAAAAAAAGTCCGGCGAGTACTCACGAAAATTGATCCGAGTGCTCCGCATGAAACACTCTTGATTTTAGATGCCGGCATCGGACAAAATGCATTAAACCAAGCAACACAGTTTAATGAAGCGATTGGCGTCACAGGTCTTACGTTAACAAAATTGGACGGCACAGCAAAAGGCGGTATTATCTTTGCTATTGCAAAACAATTAACGATTCCAATTCGGTTTATTGGCGTCGGAGAGGGCATCGATGATCTACGACCATTTGATGCGGAGGAGTTTGTTTCAGCACTGTTTGATAAGGAACTATGATTCAATTTCAGCATGTAAGCAAACGTTATGAGAATGGATTTCTCGCACTTGATAATGTGAATCTTCAATTAGCGTCCGGGGAATTGGCTTTCTTAACCGGTCATTCTGGCGCGGGAAAAAGCACTCTTTTAAAATTAATTGCTGCAATCGAAACTGTCACGCAAGGACAGTTGATTGTTAGCAATCAAGATTTAAATCGCCTGAAAACACGGCAAATTCCAGTGTTTCGCCGAAATATCGGTATTATTTTACAAACACCTAATTTATTGCGTGATCGGTCTGTATTAGACAACGTCGCCTTACCCTTAATTGTCGCAGGATCACCTTATCGCGAAATTCAAAGTCGTGCCAGAGCCGTGCTCGGCAAATTGGGTTTGCAAAATAAACAAAAATATTTTCCTTATGAACTTTCAAGCGGTGAGCAACAACGCGTTGCGATTGCGCGAGCGATCATTAACAAACCGGCTATTTTAGTCGCCGATGAACCGACAGGAAATTTAGATCCTGATCTTGCCGCAGAAATCATGGATTTATTTTTGCAATTTAATCAATTGGGCATGACGATGTTAATCGCAAGTCATGATCTCGCCTTGATTCACAAATTAAATTACCGCGTCATTACTTTATCCGAGGGTAAGCTGTCATGTTAATGAATTATTTTACTCGGCACATGCAAGCCAGCATTTACAATCTAGGTAAATTTTCGCGTTCACCGATTGCGAATATCATCATCTGCATCGTCATCGGAATCGCACTCGCATTGCCTGCGGTATTATTCGTCGCGTTAAAAAATGCAGAAATTATCAGCGGCAGTTTTCAACAAAGTACACAGCTAACACTTTATTTGAAAAAAAATGTTACGGATAAACAAGCACTTGATTTGACCTCACAGTTACAAACCCGTGCTGGTGTGCAAAATGCGCGAGCGATCTCACCGGAAGATGGCTTGATCGAATTGCAAAAACAAGCCGGGTTTGATGGCACGTTAGAAAATTTGCATGACAATCCTTTACCGTGGGTAATTATAGTGACGCCGAATGAATCGGAACGATTACCGGCTAAGCTTGAACAATTTCAGCAGCAATTAAAATTATTACCTCCGGTTGAAAATGTTCAGCTCGATATGCTTTGGGTAAAACGCTTAGCGACGTTAGTGAATATCGCTCATCGCATTGCATACGCTCTAGCGTTGTTTTTAGGGATTGCCGTTTTAATTATCGTAAACAATACCATTCGCGCGGCAACGGAACAGCATGACAAAGAGATTGAGATTATCAAATTAATTGGCGGCACACATGCGTTTATTCGACGGCCTTTTCTGTATGCTGGTATGACGTATGGGTTAATTGGGGGCATTTTTGCCTGGATTTTAATTGAAATTTTACTGCTTTTTTTGAACACTCCTGTCAAACATCTCGCAGATCTTTACGACAGCCAATTGCATCTGGCGGGTCTTGGTTTGGCTAATGCTTTGATTCTTTTGCTAAGTGGCGTATTGCTTGGACTGGCTGGCTCATGGTTCGCTGTGACTAAGCATTTGAGGCAGCCTAGGGCATAAGGCCTAACAATCACATCCTTTTGGAGGGGCGAACCTATGTGTTCGCCCTCTCGATCAAAGAGATGACTGTTACGTATTTAGGCCGTCGGACGAACACACAGGTTCGCCCCTACAAAAGCAGCCGACAGTAGAAATTTTGAGATAAATTTAGTATATTAGCACTCACCCCCTTAGAGTGCTAAAATGGCTAACGGGGACAAAGCAATGCATACGAGGTAAAAGCTGATATGAACAACACTAGTTTACAAACTTTTAATATTCATCTGCCTGTTAGCAGCCTGGAAAATTATATGAGTTATGTAAATCAAATTCCGATGCTAAGCCAAACAGAAGAATTTGAACTAGCGACTCGCCTTCAAAAAGACAGCGATTTAGATGCTGCAAAACGACTAGTATTGGCGCATTTGCGTTACGTTGTCCGTGTGGCGCGCGGTTATTCTGGTTATGGATTATCGCTCAATGATCTCATTCAAGAAGGCAATATCGGTTTGATGAAAGCCGTGAAACGATTTAATCCTGAAGTTGGTGTGCGTCTGGTGACATTTGCCATGCACTGGATCAAAGCAGAAATTCATGAATATGTATTACGCAATTGGCGAATTGTTAAAGTGGCGACCACAAAAGCGCAACGCAAATTATTTTTTAATTTGCGTAATATGAAAAAACATTTAGGTTGGTTGACGGCAGATGAAGTCGCTGAAGTAGCCAAAGATTTACGTGTTAAACCTGAGACCGTGCGTGAAATGGAAATGCGCTTAAGCTCAACCGATGCGCCGTTTGATAATCAAAATGATGATGACGAAGACAGCATGCATTTTTCACCCGCGGGTTATCTTGAAGATAATCGTTATAATCCAGCACAACAATTAGAAAGCGATGACTGGTCGGAACAATCTCAAACCGCATTGCATTCTGCTTTAACAAAATTGGATAATCGTAGTCAGGAAATTTTAAATGCACGCTGGTTAGCGGAAGACAAAACGACGTTGCAGGATTTGGCGGATAAATACAAGGTGTCTGCGGAACGTATTCGTCAGTTGGAAAAAACGGCGATGGAAAAATTGAAAGTGTTGATGAAGAGGGAGAGGATTGAGGGCTAATTTCGTTTAAAACCTCCTCTCCCCAACTCTCTCCTCCTACGAAAAGCGGAGGAGAGAGTTTAATTACGCGTCAGGATCATAATCAAACACATCCGAATAATACCTACCCCGCCTCAACCCAGCCCGCTGAAATTCATGCAACGCATCATGCACAATCGATTCAGGAGCGCTTGCATAAACTTGATAATCCACCAACGAAGGAAAATCCTGTAAAATAACATCCTGCAACAACCCTATTTTTCCACCCCAACTTTCGTCATCACGACTCAATACAGGCGTATAAGAAAAATATTCCAACTCAGTCACCCAACGTTTTGCAAGTGAATCTAGATACAATTCTTTTCTATCCGTCACACCCCAATACAAATGCATAGCCGGATATTTTTGAAACTCTTTTAACTGCTCAACCATCGCTTTGATCGACGCAAATCCAGTCCCGCGTGCCAAAAAAATTATCGGAAGATCACACTGAATATCTGCAACGGTACAATTACCATAAGGACCACGCAGCGTTAATTTTTTTTCAACACGAGCCATACGCAACACATCTTGTGACGATGCATTTTCCTCTGAATAAGCCAGATGTAATTCCAAATCAAAACCTGGTATGGATGCAATCGACAACGGCGATAACGAATCATCTTGATGTACGACTTTGATATATTGACCTGCTTGAAAAACCAAATGCTCATCCGCAGACGGCTTTAAAATAATTCGCATCACATTTTCTGCAAGCGATTCACACCGAACGACATCATAAACAAATTGTTTCGGCAGATAAGACTGCGCGCCGCTCGCATCTTCTACCTGAATAACTAAATCGGTTTTAGGCTGCGCACAACAAAACAATGCATAACCTTCAGCGCGCTCAGCTTCCGTCAAACCGATAATTTCCGATCCAGCATAATCAATTTCACCTGACATCACTTTTCCTTTGCAGGCTGTGCAAACACCCATGCGACAACAATGTGGAAAAAAATAGCCGCATCGTAGTGCGGCTTCAAGTACTGTTTCCTGATCATGTACCACGAACGATATGCCTGCGGGTTTCACTATGACACGATAAGACATAGTATTATGCGACTTGCGTGCCATCTGAACGCAGTTGATCCGCTTCATTCATCAAAGCAATTCTTACTGCTTCCAGTTTTGCCATTTTAGCAGCCCGCAACACTTCATAGATTTCCGCCAGTTTTTTTAATCGATCCGCTTTATATTTTTTAGAAATGGGCGAGCTCTCGGGAAGTTCGCGAATTTGATGGAGCAACCTTGCGATTTCTTCCCAATTATAGACATGAACAATATCTCGCGGTGTCGTACGTTTTTTATTCTCAGTGCTGCCGCCCGTTGCTTCGCTGGTTTTAACTGCAGCATCAAGCACCGCTGCTTTAAAACGTTGCGCAGATTCCAGCAATACTTCTAATTTTTGCTCTAACGTACTTGAATTTAACTCATCTTCATACGGATAAAATATGGCTGCCATTTTTTGACACCCTCCCCTCATGGTCCAATTTTCTCTATGATTATGCTATTTCTTTCTGAACACCCTTAGTTAATTATAGCCGGTCTTTAGAAGTTTATATCTCCTTGTTTGTTCATATTATATTCAATATAGCTATTATATCATTAGTCTTGATCGATCTAACGACCTATAACTTAACGCTTCGCTAATATGATCGCTACTGATCGAATTTTGACTCGATATGTCTGCAATAGTTCGCGCAACTTTGACAATACGATGATATACGCGCGCTGACAAATTAAATTTATTCATCACTTGATCTAATAATTGTTGGGCTTTTTCATCCAAAGTACAAAATTGCTGTAATTCGCCGACTAATAAGTCGCGATTTGATTTTCCTTGCCGGTCTATTTGGCATTTTTCAGCAAGCGCCACTCTTGCTTTCACGGTTTTGCTTTCTTCACGCGGCAGAGAGTCACTGGCTGACAATAAGGCGGGGGGTAATGCAGGTACCTCCACTTGCATATCAATT
>JBDTIZ010000075.1:0-19011 GCA_039936115.1 Gammaproteobacteria bacterium | reverse complement strand
AGTGACAATAAAACCTGGGTTGCTTCACTCGCGCTCGCAATGACGGTGGGAATGACAGGTCTTGCGCCATGGTAGAAGCTCCCTATTATATTTTGTCTAGATAATAGCCGACATTTTGTTTTATACTATAAGTACCAATCAATGATGAGAGGTGAATTATGCGGCTTTACAGAATCGGATTCGCATTAGCAAGTCTCTTTTTAGCAACACCTATATTCGCAACCCAGTGCCCCTCTGCCGAGCAAGTGAGAAGTTGTCATGGTGGAGAATGTACTTTTCAACAAATCTCTGGCTGGAACGAAAAGATTTTTTATACGGATCAGGGAAAACCTTTTGTGTTGCATACTTCTGATGTCGAAAATACAAGTCGCGGCAAAAAAATCAGTTGCTACTACACTTACCTGAATCCACAAACACATCGCAGCATGCCACTTGCCTTGGTATTAAAAACGATAGTAAATTAAATATATTATCGCCTAATCAACTTCAAAACTAGATTTTGAAACGATTAGGCGAAATAGCAAATCACACACTCTCTTTACAAATATTTGATCGCTAAAATTTTCAAGGTTTCAGTGCCTAACGGCGTATGAAGCACAACACTATCCCCTACTTCTGATTTCAGTAATGCTTTTGCAACAGGTGAAATCCAACTGATTTTGCCTTTTGTCAAATCCGCTTCATCAATACCAACAAGTTTGACTGTTCTTTCAACACCATCGCTTTGTACATACATTACTCTCGCGCCAAAAAAAACTTTAGTGAGATTTTTTTGCAAATTTGGATCTACAACTTCAGCACTTTCTATTCTCTTCGTTAAGTAACGCACTCGTCTATCGATTTCACGTAACCGCTTTTTCCCATAAATATAATCACCGTTCTCTGAGCGATCACCATTGCTCGCTGCCCATCTAACAGTTTCAACAATTTTTGGCCGCTCATCTTTTAAGAGCTGACGCAATTCATTTTGTAATTCTGAAAAGCCAAAAGGCGTGACATAATTTTTAAGATTTGCGTAAGATGTTTCAGGTTTTTCTGGTTCATCGTCATCATCAGATTCTTTAGTAAATGCTTTACTCATAAGTGTCATTCCGTAAAAATTCAGTTCTCTGATCGATATATTACGTTGGGTTTCACAGCGGTGCAATTCATCTCATCAATGAGGAGAATAAATTACTCGTAACAGTTTGCTAATCTAGATGCGGATAGCTATACTTTTCACACTTACTTACAAGGAATGTTCAGTATGAAACGCGCTCATTTTCGCTTGTCACTGCTCGCAGCTTCAATCACATCTCTGATGAGCTCTAGTATTTTTGCTGCGGCGTTTCAATTATATGAATTAGGCACACCTATTATCGGTACTGCTGCCGTTGGACAAGCAGCCGTCACAAATGATGCATCAATCGCTTATTTTAATCCGGCCGGAATGTCGCAATTAAATTCAACACAATTTATGGTCGGCACCCAGGTAGTCACACCGAGCATCCATTTTTCAATTGGCGGACAAAATACTATTTCTGGCGGTAACGGTGGAAATGCTGGAGTTCTTACTCCGGGTGGCAGTGTATTTTATGTTTATCAATTTTCACCAAAATTAAAATTGGGTGCGAGTTTTACAACACCTTACGCAGGCGAGCTTGATTACACGAATGGATGGGTGGGTCGTTATATTGTGCAAAGCATGACGTTTTATGCGATAGATTTAAACCCTGCTCTGTCTTATTCCGTTAACAATTGGTTAGCCTTAGGTGTAGGTGCGACGCTCGAGTATGCAAGTTTAAATCAAACAGTTGCTCTTCCAATTACGGACTTAGTGGATGGCCAGGCTAACATAAAAACAACCGATTACGCGCCGGGATTTAATATTGGAATACTATTAACTCCGTATGAAACAACTAAAATTGGTATTGCTTATCGCTCGCGTATTTTGCATGACTTAAAAGGAAATACGACATTTTTACGAATTTCTGCAACACCTGCAACCTCAACTAAGATGACAATGCCGCATAATATTATCATCAGCCTTGACCAAGCTATTACTAATCGTTTTGATATTTTAGGCGAGCTTGGTTGGTCTAATTGGAGTTCCATGCAATCAGCTGTTGTAAATATTGCAGGATTTACAGCAACGACAAAACTGAATTGGAATAATACCTATCGCATCGGACTAGGCGCAAAATTTCTTGCGACACCTACTGTTACATTTCAAGGTGGTGCGTCCTATGATTCTTCACCTACAAAAATCACGCTGCGTACGCCAGATTTGCCTATGGATAAACAAATTCGTCTGGCTGCAGGCTTAATGTATTCAGCATCCAAAGCGATTAAGCTTGGATTCTCTTATGAATATTTCAATTTAGGAAATGCGCCGATCAATAATACATCTTCACTTGGAACGTTGCAGGGTCATTACGGTAAAAATTATATGAATATTGTGCAAGCAAGCGTCAATGTAGATTGTTAGTTTTAAAAATAAGCTGGGTGACATGTTAATGCGCGCCCTGTTTTAATTTCAGCTTGCATCTTGATTTATTCAGTAATCTTATCCAGAATGCACTCCTTGATAAAATTTACAATAAGGATGTTATATGGCTCAGAGAACAATGTTTAAGCGTAAAATGAATAGCGATGAAGAAAAAGCGCCTTCATTAGATTCATTAACAGCTCGCAATGAAGAATTAAAAAAACTAAAAACAATGCTAAAAGAACAAGAAGACAGAAGAGCGCTACTGGATCAAGAAATTAACAACACTCAAGCTGAAATCGCACGAAAACAAGATTTGTTAAACAAAGACACTATTTTTAACTTTAATCCATCAACGATAAATATTCCTTCTGTTTTATCAGGCGATGCTAAAACAATCGCTACTGCTTTGCTTCAAGTGGTACAACTGATCCAGACTAAATATGCGTATAACGAAATCTGGGGCGAATTGAATCTGTTAGATAGCAAAAAACCAGCCAAACTCATATTCCCTAGATATACTGATAGCGCTGACGCGTTGAAATATCTTAAATCTTTAGGCTACACAGTTACTGAGACACCGCCGGAAGGATATATGGGGGGCTCATCAGACATCAAACTTAGCATATCTGAGTGCACTGCTGCCATCACAGGATTGAAGATGTTAACTGCACCCACTGCAGACGAAGTTGAAGCTAGACCTATCTCCTTCAGACCGGCCTGCTAAGTATGCTTAACCAGCAATTTTGTTATTGGTTACAAGGCTATTTTGAAGTCTCCAGAGAGCTTACGTTAACTAAAGAAAAAATTTTGTTGATCGACGGCTCATTAAAGAAAATTAATGAGCCATTAGGTTCATACACAACCTGGTTAACGCATGTCATCGCATTCTTTGCAGCACAAGAATATCGTCCAGAGTTATTGACGTATTTTCTACCGGAGATACGTGAAAGATTAAATTACATTTTCTATCACTATATTGATCTTAGTTATGATACTGAAGTTAGTATAGAAGATCGTAGAAAAGTTCATGAAGGAATAGCCCCGTGACAAATTCTGAATTTATCTATTGGTTGACAGGTTATCTCAAATTAACTGACGATAGTTATTTGGATGAGAAGCAAATCACGATTATTAAAAATCATGCTAACTTAGTCCAAACTGTTGAAGTAGATCTATCAGAGAGCATACGACATTTTATTGCTGATTTAGAAGCAGAGCTGAGTCAACTAGCAAAAATTCCAATCGAATCTGTCAGGAAACGAGCGATCTTTTGCAATTAGCCATCATCCTCGGCGACCAGACCATAAAGCTTGATAAAGGCCAGGCAGAATTGCTTTTGGATTTAACCCAAGAATTATTGCCCCATAAAATGGATTACATGCTAGAGCAAGCACATCTCGCTATAGCTCAAGAAGATGAAAATGCTGAAAATGCCAAAAAAACTGAACAATTAAATATATTGGAAAATATTTATAATTTAGTCAAACAAAATTATGCCGCGGATGATCTTATCAAAACAAGAAATAATTTTGTAAGTATAATCGAAATAATAAAAAATTATATAAAAGAAACAAACCCTGCAGTGATTACCGATAACAGATATTTTTTAAGTGATGCGTCTGCTTGCCATGCGGAATATTTATCATTCTCTTATAGCAGAATGGCAAATAAAATATCGAATCATAGATTTGGATCTTAAAAAACAAGAAGTTACTCTCAACATCAAAAGACGCTCATTAATTTTAAAGTATCATTTTTCTGAAGTAATAAAAGAAATTTGGCTTATTGAGTCGCTTTCGATAAAAGATGCAGCCTTGCTTGGATATTTTTATGGCCGCTGTTATCGCATCTTACAAAAAAACAATGCTAAAAATCTTAACTCTTCCCCCTTCTTGTTTAAGAAAAACAAAGGTGTCTACAAAGTTTTGTGTCAACAACGCGATGGGAATATTGTATTTACAGATCGCAGGTCACAAGAAACTTTTGTGGAACATCCTGATTCTATTCTACGTAACTCTCATGTGCTTAATAATTTTGATGCCTTGCAAGCTTTTTATATTGGCATGCTTGTCGGCTTAGCATTTAAAAAAGAAAATACAGAAAATTTTAAGCCTTGTTTGAAAGTTGTAAATTAGCGCAAAACGTTCCTTCCGGCAAGCTTGTCGGAAGGACACAAGGTACTTATTGCATAGAGTATCGACATGCGCAGGGCAATAGTCACTCTTAAATCACAATCAACTTATTGTACAGACACCACAAGCTTTAACTGATGGCTTCTTATCTTCGTGCTCAATCTGAGAATCAGCAACAATAGTAGCCGCAGTAGCCGTTGCTTGTATCGGCGTTTTCTGACCAGCTTGGACTGGAATAATAGATAAAGTTATCTCAGCACCCTCTCGCCAGATATTTATGGGATAAGTTTCACCGACTCTAAGTTCGTCAAGCACATCAAAAAAAGATTGCTTGCTAGTGATCGACTTAAAATTCAATTTCTTGATAATATCACTAGGTCTTAACCCTGCTAGTTCGGCAGGACCATTCGCTTCAAGGCTTTTTACAGCCATTTCAGAACCAACTTGATGCATCGCCAAACCTAAATGTGCAGAAATCATTTTAGAAGGACGTGTCGAAACACTAAATTCAGGGGCGACTAACTTCTTAGGTGGTAAATTCTTAGGAGACTTAGCTTCGACAGGAACAATATTACAAGTAACAACCTGTCCATTCCTTAAAACTTCAATAGGGTAGGAGCTATGAGCAGTGAGATCGGTTTTAGCATTCAAAAATTCCTCCATAGTACGCGCGTCAACATGATTTAGCTTAGCAATAACATCTCCGATTTGTAGACCCGATTTTTCTGCGTGATTGTTATTTTCAATAGACGTCACAACTAAGCCGGAGGCGTGTTTTTTTAATGTCAGACCTAAATACACACTAATAGGTTTAGGACTATGTGGTGCGTGCGACACTCTCGCCGCTGGAGGCACTAATAAAGTATTGTGTGTAGGCACATCTATTTGATGATGCATAAACGTCACCTGCAAACTGATAGAATTCCCATTTCTTGAAACTATCATGGGATAGGAATGATCAGCGAGCATAGTCGCTTGCACACGCTTATAGTCTTCTCTCGATTTGACTGCAACATTATCGAATGTAAGAATAATGTCACCCACTTGAAGACCGGCCTGTTGACCAGGACTTTTCTCTTTAACTGATTTAATTAACAAGCCGTTAGGAGTAACTTTCAAAGCAAGGCCAATGTAAACTTCGGGGCTAGACTCGGAATGAGTTGTTGACAGAGACATCTCCATTTTATTTTCTGCAACGACATGCGCAGAAGCAGCAACAGTTAGCGCAGGCTTTGAGCGATCCATGGTTGTAGGAGAATCAATTTTTACCTCTGTAACAATAGGCACAGAGAGATCAGACACTAACGAATGAAGTGCATCAAACTGTGGCGGAGCTTGTTCATTAGTTTCTTCTTTAGTTTTAGCAGCCATAGTTTCAAGCAGCTCTAGAATTTCACTTCGCGATTGATATGTAATTAAAACATCACAACCCTCAGCCTGATTAGGATCGGTCATCATGCGACCATCATACATAACCACTAAATCAGCTCGAATAGAACGAATACTTGCAATTAGCTCTTTCATATTGCTACCAGAACTATTCATAAAACTTAAACTAACGCCTTTAACTAGCGGATTTTTTAATATTTCCTTTTCTTGATCATTAAGCGCAGTGCTTTCTATATTAATGTAGATATATTTTGGCATAGTAAAACCTCACAAATTGCTGACTCTGTAAAATCGCATGATACTCTTAATTTGACTGAAATCAATTTGATCAGTAATTTAACTTGGGCAAACTCTGGTGTCCTTTCAGCAAGCTTGCGCAGACTGACCGAAAGAACATGTTATTACACCAATTAGCTATGGACTCGCGACATTACGGTCGTCAGCCCTAAATCATTAGTACTACGGCTCGTAATTTCCGCCATCATTACGCAAGCTTTCAGATTTTTTAGCTCAGCGTTCTTGATAGCAATTTGCGTGGGTTGTTCTAATTCATGAGCATCTGCTTCTCTTCCCAATATCTTTGCGGCCTTTCTTACCTTCGCTAATCCCCAAGCCAGCCAATCTTTTTCTGGAATTTGCGAGATAGCTTCAACAAGCGAAAGTTTTTGGGTCAAGGTTTTCATGTCATTTACAATTAAATCATAAGTATTTTGATCACCTGCTGTAGCAGCGGCTTCCATATTCATAATATGAATCCATAACTTATCAGCTTCAGTAGGCGCATCAGCAACAGCGTCTAACATAGCTTTTTTTGCATTTTTATATTCTTCGTTATTCACGCTAGCAAGATAGGCCCAACCCCAGCCAGACATCTCATCTTTGTTACATTTTTTTAAGAGAGGTTTTAAGTGTTTTAACGCTTGCTCCACATCATCGCTTTCACCCATATAGGTTCCAGCAACAGCAATACGGCCTAACATCCACGCTTTGAATGAATCATTTTTTGAGCTATTGAGCTTCTTCCATAGATTGGCCCGTGTTTTAATATAGGAGTCCTTATCACCAAGCATCGCACTGCTTAATAAAATAATGCTGTGGTCATAAGCTGATTATGGACTTTTAGAGAGCTCAGAAAATAGTTGAGGAACATTAATTTCTGTTTTAGCTTCTTGTTTTTTAAGAGCAAACAAACGTTGTTGCATGGGCGACACCTCGTTTTTGTGGATACAAGTATTTGGTAAATCTTGGAAAAATTACTATTAGATCGCATTATATAAAACATATATTAAGAGAACATTAAGATATTGATTAAAATAAGTCTTCCCGAATTGAGCCAGAACAACTTCCTTTTCAGTTAGCTGAGATAATACCTCAATACTTATACTCATCTAACGCCGGTTTAATGCCATATTTTGATATAGCATATTGATAAAAAAAGAATTGTAATCTAAGCTAGCCGCCATTTTAGTCATGGAATAGCCAATGAGTGGTATCGAACTGCCAAAAGTAATCGATAAATCGGAAGCGGACATTGAGGCTGCCATTACTGCAATTAAAGCCAGCGACATGCCGCGCTCTACACAGGATTTTGCAATTTCTTGTATTAAGCTAGCTGTCTGGTTACCCAAGGCGTTGCTCGAACAAAAAATCAAGTTATCCAATTTACGCAAGCTCATCTTTAGCCTTGGCGGAAGAAACAAAAAAAAGCCGGAGAATTCAGAACAGGCAGACACAACGAACAGCACTAAAAGCAAAGAAAATGAGAGCACACCATTTGATGCAAAATCCGTTCAACCGGAAGCGCCAACCATGACCAACGTGTGCATTAGCGGGCACCAATCCATTGCATTACCTGATTGCGTTGCAAGAGCATAAAAACCAAATTGTTAAAGAACCTAAAAAATGGTTGCCATGGAATTATAAAGACAATCTGCTTTCCTCCGTTGCAACCGCAGCATGATCTTGTCGTACACAACGCCAGTCATTTGGGATGGCTGCTTTTACAGGATTACCTTGTGCCAGAAGAACGTGCAATTCGCTTGCGCGCAATATCACGCTATGTGAATTATTGTCAGGCCACCATGCTAACTTTCCCTGACTAAAGCGTTTTTGACACAGCCAGAAACCACTCGCATCATATACCAATAATTTGACAGAAGTGCGCGAACGGTTGGTGAATGCAAATATCGTACCGCTAAATGGATCACATGACAGTTTTTGTTTGCATACCGCTTTTAGTCCACAAATGCCTTTCCGAAAATCAATCGGTTCAATGGCGAGTAGAAGCCGATGTTGTGAAGTGATTTGTAACATACATTATTCCATAAATTGAGCGATCAGTTTCTGTATTAGCACCATTGGCGGTGAATTGATTTTTATGGCGACTCCATTTGCACGATACAACTCAATCGAACAACCTTGTTCTTTATCTGAAAATGGAAAAAATGGGTGCTTGAGTGAACTTAGATTGTCAATGCCTGCTTCTGCAAAATTAATTTTTGTATTGATTTTAAGATTATCTTTTATTTGGTTGGTGTTTATTCGCAAAGCCGACGTAATATCTGTCAACGAATAGCGGTCAATCAGATTTTTGACTTCTTCCCACAAAGTTTGCGGAATTTTTTCTCGCGATTTGACGCGTGTTGCTCGCCAATGTTCGAAATGTGATTTAACGTCATCTAGTGATAGCAAGTTTGGTTGCATGGTATGCCTCAATGAATTATTAAGGCTTGTAGGTTATTAGGTTGACGTAGAAGAAGTCACGCAGCATTGCCGAAAGGAGACCAATACTTATATCGATCAACTGCATTCATTGTAAAACAGTCTGAAATAAATTTACCTAATAATCAAATAATTACAGAATTCCGCAAAACTGAGACGCCAGCTTATGCACTGGCTGGCGAGCGCACAAACTCGTATTTATAGGGAGATGTTATAATTAAGTGTGCATTAGACGAAATTCTATTCTCGATAATTAAGATTATTTTAAGCTTTTTAATTTATGCTGTGCATAAAGCTATTAATAACTCATTAAAAATACACAATACGAGGAATAAACAGATGTCTAGCGGACGCTATGAAGTAGTTGAATACGATATCACTGGAATGGTGAAATCTAAGGAAACTGGCAAACCTGAACTTAAAGTAATCGGTAAACGTAGATTCCATCTGCTATTAGATCAACAAGAAGGCTCGGGCACTTTTGGCGAAGTTTATAACGCAATAGAGGTGTTTCCAGAGAAGGTAAGAGAATCGGAAAAAAGAAGACTCAAAACACCTGAAGAACATAAAGCAACGCTACCACCTATGAAAAAATACATCATTAAAAGATTTAAAAAAGATTCCGGAGTTGACGTTGAAAATTTAAGTCACGAAGTGTCGTTCGCGCAACAGAATAATTTCGATGTGTTAGGACCGATAGTGAGAAACAATAGCCTTTATATCGTGATGGAACGTGCGCCAGGATTGCCACTGATTAATCTACACGGTAAAATACATCCCGCACTTGCACAACTTACACTTATAGATCGTATTCGAATTATAAAAGACTTATTTATAATCTTCGTTTCAATGCATAATCTCACAATGAGAGGTGATGAAACAATCCATCACGATGTGAAATGTGAAAATATCATGCTTGATATCGATGAGAGCCAGCAATTAAAAATTAAAGTTAATTTAATTGACTATGGATCAAGTACAAAGGCTAATTTAGCTGATGTCAATGCACAAATTAATGTTCCTGCTAGAGGATCTCCTGATTACCTAGCTCCTGAAACTGCATTAGAACTAGCTAGTCCTAAAAGTGATATCTATTCACTAACCTCAGTTTGTTTAGTCATATTAGGCGCAACGGATCCTTTTGTTGAGCGCAGAGAACTCTATACTCGATCTGGTGGATATACCCCTACGTACATAGAACATTTACAACAGGGCGAAGGTGCTTATAATTATGAAGGATTTTTAGAGGATATTCATGTACGAGAGATTGGCGATATAAACCTAAAAGACATTCTTATAGCTTTTGTTAAAAGAATGGAAAGCCTAGATCCTAATTTGCGTCCTAGCAGTGATGAGGGTCAACTGTTCTTTCTAGCTGTTGGCATAATACTCACTCGATTCCAACGCCAAAACTTAACAGCAGACGATTTTGAATCTATTTATTTTGAAACAGCAAAGATTTGTCTATTAACGCAAGGAGCTTCTATTTCTGAATTGACTCAAGTCGAAGACCCCGATTTCAGAAAATTTAGAGCTAAACCAAAAGACTCTCACGATCTTGTTATTACAGCTTATCAGCACCCAGAAGTTTTTAAAGATAAAGACTTGATGAAATTTCTTCTTTCTGAGACAGAAGAAAAATTCTCAATAGAGAATCGAACTGTTGAGAATTTAAATGCTATTGTTGAATTCTTGAAAGCATGCGAAAAAGAATTGATTAATCATCCAGCATTGGCTAGATTGAAATCATATGTTGATCCACATAGGCATACCATTGAGCAACTGTTTAAACACAAGGAAGTTGCTAAAGATGGACAACTAGTACATTTCCTTCTCTCTAATCAAGAAGTAAAAGATGAAGAAGAAAAATTTACATTTAAAATAACGGATCTCACTTTTCCAGAGCTAAAATCCACTTCTGATTTTCTGCAAGATTTGGATCCGAAAGAACTAACGAAGCCAAATTCAAAACTGCTCATGCTGCAATTAGATTTTAATGCTAGAATCTTGGATTCTATTTTTAACACCCTAGAAGCTGAAACTAAAAAAGAATGGGTATGTGGAATTGATATAAATCTAATAAATGAAAAGATCTTGTTTCAATTAGGAGAACAAGCAAATTCCCTAGGAGAGGATCGCATTGCAGGATTAAAACAAAATAATAAGAATAACCTGCGAATATATTTAATTCTTAATGAATTACAGAAAGATTTCACCAATCCGGAATTGCAATACATACAACTGGCGAAATTAATATTAATATTGCAAGGATATTTCTCAGGTGATGAGAAGAGAAACATTCTTCGATCAGAAGATGTATTTAACAACATAGATAAAAATCCTGCCTTGTGTGAAGCAATCACTAAAATGTATATCGATGGATCTTTTAGTCTAGATTCACTACCGTTCGCAATTGGCGATGTAAGGATTGGTAAGGAGAAGTTAGCGGAAGTCGATAAGATCTACTATGCAAAAGATCCAAATCGCAAATTCATCGATTATGCTCTGGTAATTCAGCATTTATGTAATCTTGGCGAATGGAACAGAGAGCATTATCTAGATGCCAAACCGCCAGAGTATATTAAACATCTAGGCTTTTATATGTTAGCGAATCAGGAATCATTACCGCCCAATCAAAAAAATATGGAAATTCAGAAAGAAATTTTTACTCGTCTATTGGAACCTGTTAATCGAGATTTGCAGGCACTGCAACAAATGTTAGAACAGAAAAACAATAATGGTTCTGCTAAGGGAGGTCTTTTTGGATTTGGGTATTCACTTCAAAATAAAATTGACGCGATAAAGTTGTTAGTGAATGTGTGCACAGGACAGATCAATCTCGCTCAGTATTTTGATAAACAAAATGACAAATTAAGAGGCGCATTGAAAGATGGCAAATTAGCTGGAAAAGTGGCTATGTTTACCGGTGCTTTGGATTTTATCTGGAAGAACAAAAACAGCTCCTCACCCAAGCCTAAAAATTAATGAATGAATTAATGAAGGCAAGTAAAGATTCGGTAAGTACGATTTCTGCTCCTACCATCTTTTTTGCCTTCCTTTGATACCGCGAGCTTTCGCGTTGCGCCTAACACTCGAAATAATAACTATTCACATAGAAAATAAACGAATATCTTTTACGCTCGATAGTCCATTAATGACAAAATTAGCCATTTGATCTGTTTGTGTATTGACGGTTTCAATATTGCATGAAGATGAAGTCATATAACTTGCTAAATAAACTGTTGTTCCTGATGAATTAATAGCTAATAGCGGCGTACTCCCATTGGACGTTACAATAGGATAGTTGACTATTTTACTCGACGCGATATTTAAAATGTAAAGATGAGTAATGGTTGCAAAATATATTTTGCTCAAATCAGGTGTGGCAACCATACGTAAAACACCACCGTCATAACCTGTGCTGAATGAGACTTTTTTAACAACTTGATAATTATTTAAATTGACTATTTTCAGCGAAGCTGTCGATCCCGTAATTGCGAAATAAGCTGTTTTGCTGTCAGAAGAAATAAAAGCATCCGATGGGTCGTAGAGTTCATTGATGTCAAAATTCTTAACAACTATATTATTTGGTACATCTAAAATAGCAGCAAAAAAACCTCCAAATTGATTAAAGCGTGAGATAATCACCGCTTTTTTTCCATCCGGCGAGAAAACAATTTTCCATACCATCATGGTGGAAAAGTTGTTTGTTCCATTAAAATTCTTAACGTAGTTAATAATCTTTTGGGTGTTGATATCTATAATCGCAATAGAATTAACGTTATTTGTAAGTAGACTAACGTATGCATATTTTCCATCCGGTGTAATTGTTACACTTGTAGGTTGTGCACCGTTATTCAATAAAACAGATGATACTTCTTGCTGTAAGATTGGATTCACAACTCCTATGTTCCCTATTTGATTAGACGAGGCTGAATTTGTGATAAATAGAGATTTAGCATCTGGGGTGACACCTATTCGATTTGGTGCCCATACGCCATTGGGGGACGGCTTAACATAGCCTTGCAACATTTGCTGATTAACATTAATAATACCAAGATTGGTGCCATCCGTAATATAAGCATAATCATTCACAGGCGAGGCATGAGCATATATTGATGCTACTAAACATAAAATAAAAGCAAACCATCTGTAAAACATAGCTACTCCTTAAAAAATCGTGTGATGATTATCATCCAATTTGATCAGCTAGTTGAGAAAGTGAGAGTTACTTATTCTGATTGTGAAGTCAAGGATATGTTAACTCAAAAGATTGTGGGAATAGAATGATTTCTCTTTGAAAATACCACCATCTTACCGCTTACCTGTCATTCCCAAGCAGGTGGGAACCTGTTTCTAATTGCGGTGAAAATAACATTAAAAATGGCATCCCGCCTGCGCGGGAATGACAGAGTTGATGAATATAAAATTAAAACATATTAAAAAAGATCGCAGGAATGTAGGTTATCTGATGACCTGAAAAGTTACTAAGTAACATATTCCATTCGTTAGCAGTAACAATGAAATCTATAGAAACATCATCTAATATCTATAATCTCTTTTTTGTTTATTTGTTTTAATCGTTAAATACGGCACTCACTTTTGTTCCCGCTAACTTGCCCTTCGACGTGTGGATGGTGCGGAATTTGACAAGGTGTTCTCATCATTTTGATTTTCATTATTTTCACCCGCCGCTCTTGCTCTAGTTTGTTTAAAGAGACTACTTGAGGTGAGTGGTGGTCTCGTTGATTTCGGAAGTAGGGGTTTTATTGGCTTACTTGGAATTTGTTCTGGTGAGCTTGTTTCGGCCGAACTACGATTTCTGCCAGTAGTCGGAGGGTCAAAATCATCAGCTACTGTATGTTGCATTTCGGTTGCTTGTGTTGCTGAAGCTCTATCCCTTGTTCCCGTCATTTGTTCAGGTGATTCTATTTGAACTCTAACTCTTTCTATACTTTTTTCCTTTAACACCAAGCTGTCCCTCTTACCAGTAAGTTCATTCAATCTTTTAGAATTTTCTTCTAAGTCATCTTGTTTGCTCTTTAGACGGATCATCGCTCTTTCTTTTACGGCTGTCAGTCTTTGTATTTCATTTTCAGCGTTTGAAACAGCCCCTCCTGATGCATTCATAATTGCCGTTCTTGTATCAAGTTGTTTTGTTAACATGAACAATTTTTTATTCAGGCTCAGAACTTCACTTTTTTTTAATTTATTTTTCTGACCTGGAATAACTGCGAGATTTTTTTTAATATCAGCTATATTTCTCTCTATTGCCAAGATATCAAAATATTGTTTTTCTTGTGTAATGATTTCCAGCTTTTGACTAATGCTTTTATCGCATGATGCAATGGAATTTTGTATTGCTGGAATTTCCTTCTGCAATAAATTGTTTTTCCGTACACAATCTTGGATTGTAGAGTCAATTGATCCAATTTCAAAAATGATCCTTTCAAGTGGATAACTACCTGAGAGCTGTATTTCTTGAGAGAGCTTATAAAAAATATCTTGATTCCTAATTTTCATTGGAATTAAACGTGTCCACTTATTAAGTTCAACTAATAGCTCTGCATTTTTAGGGGTAGTTGCGATAGTGTCTGGGTTGGATATGAGAGTTTCAGTGAATTTTTTAAAAATAACTACCATTGCATTATTATGCTCAAGCATTTTTCCAGGGTCGTATATCATTCGATCTAAAATAGGTTGCATTTCTTCAACGACCGCAGCTTGTCCAAAATCGCTCATGATTTCTGTAACAACGTAAAACATACTAGCGACAGGCAATGCCTGAACAAAAACTCTAGTCCGAGCATTACTACTATCTATAAACGCATGATTATTTACGCTCTCTCGAGCATGGCGGGCTTCTGCTTTTATGCCATCTAGCATAATATCACCTCGCAACTTCATAACATCTATTATAAGTATAGTCTAAATATACCAGCGAATGGGATGATTGATAAAATATGAAGTAAGGCAACATATTAAAAACACTAGAGAATTACTCTATTCCAATTTAGTAGATAAGTTTAGACTCCATTAACTCTGTAAAAATCGGTTTGTTGTAATCATTTTCCAGTCTTACAAATTAATGCGAGTGTTAACAATTTCTTAAGGTTTTATAGCTATAATTGACCTCTAAAAAAAACGAGGTTAAAAAAATGCGAAGCGGAGAAGAACAAGTTATCATTCTAACGGACGAGCAAATTGCGTCTTTTGATTTAGCATCTCTTATGAGCCTATTTTCGGGAGATTCAATTAAGATTGAATCCACAAATGAGAAAGCTGAAAGTAAATTAGAGGATATATTACAACTTTCGGCCACAAAACATGATTTTAAAAAAGTTCTCGCGTTACTTGAAGATGATAAAGATGCTGTAAATCTCCGGCATTCAAAAACAGGAAGAACAGTATTACATAATGTGGCAAACTGTCCTCATCATTGTGAAGGAAGTAAAACGTTTTTCCATACCCTAATCAATGAATATAAAGCGGATGTGCATATTCGTGATAATGAAGGTTATACACCCGCAGAAATATTAATGCACCCACATCAATATAATACAGCTGAAACGATTTTTTATTCTAATTTAGACTATTGTGATCTTTTTTTTATTGGCGAATTAAACGCTAAGTTGAATGCTGCTGGGCATAATAAACGTCTTGAACTTGTTGATGATACCAGCCAAATGATAGAGTTTGCAAAAAATCATCCGGACTACACACAAATCGGTTTTTTAGTTAAGAGACCAAATTGTCTCAAATCAAATCTAGTCGTTCATTATTCCCCAATTGTTTTTGACAGAGATGCTAAACTATTTGTTCAATTGGATTCATTTGGCGGAATGTATGTGATGCCAAATTACGAAGACGCGAGATTTATTTACAGCACTATCTCTCGTCAAGTATCGGATGTGGGCTGTCGAAAAGATGCTATTCATATAGCCTATACTATTCTGCGTGATTTCCCTGATTTTTTTAAATATTCTCAGTCTCATGCAGTTGAACGAAGTGACGTTTTATCGCCATTTACACCAAAAGAAGAGACAGAAAGGTCTGTGCTTAAGATGATTACATATTCCTCGCTTACAAAAGACCAGAAAAAAAGAGCAAGTTATTTATCAAACAAGCAAAGCATCCAAGAACAATTAGCAGTTTTTACTCTGCACAAAGTCGCGCCGATTTCGAATGTGCACGCGCTTTCTACATGGCCGGTGGAATTAGCTTTATTTTTGGAACGATACGATCTGATGATGCCGCTACGCACTTCAAAACAACTTGGAGAGTTTAGTAATCAACGTATTTTAAAAAAATTAGTCAAGCATGGGATGAGACGAACACCTGTCTCTGATAATATGATTTTAGCTAATTTGAAAGTAGATGTGCCGGATCAGGTACCTGATAAAAAATATGATATTGCTGGTATTAATTTTAAAACGCGGCATGAGAATTGGTTGGAATATCGAAAGACTAGAGCTGTCTCAATCAAAGGTATTTTCTCGAAAAGGATTTATTACCTCGTAAGAGATGAGGAAAGAAATGCCATTGTTGACAACATCATTAAGTTTTCTGGTCTTACTTAAAACATTAGGTTGAAGTGACGAACGTGATGCTGAATTATTTTTTCGGTTTGGATGTGGCGATGCTATCAGTATTGCTTTTAAATTCGTTTTTATCAAGAAATGTTCTAAACTGTTTTAAATTTTCTTTACTTTCAGGTGCTATATTATGAGCTAGAAGAGTCTTAAAAGAATGATCCTTCCAGTTTCCGCCTGCGATTTTTAAATAAGCATATATCATGTTCTTTATTTCTTTTGAAGATACATCCGCTGCAAGAATCGTTTCTTCAAACTTAATCGCTCGCTCAAAACCTTCTTTACTATGAGAAAGAAATAATGCACTGCTGTTCCTTTCTAGATAGTTATTATAGTTATAAGTAAAGTATTCTTGAACTGATTCGATCACTAGCATTTTCAATTGTTTAATAGCATTAAATTCAAATCGTTCTGTCTCAGTCATCGCTAATTCAGTTTTTATCTTTCCAACTTCTGCGCTAATAACTTCCTGTATATCAAAAATAATTTCTTTTTGAACCTCTGTCAATTTTGATGTTTTTATTAAAGCGTCAAGTTTTTGCTGCGTTGCAACTATAGCAGCAACATCACTTTCATACCTAGCGCCAGTTTTTTGCAGTGTTGGATTGCTGCTGCCTTCGTAGCAGGAAACTGCAACTAATTGATTCTAAATATTTTTGTATTTAAAGATATAGAGATGATATTTTTTGTGTATTCTAAAGCGTACATTTAAATGTATCTGACTTATCCATTTCATTCGTAGCTACAGTCTGAGAACTAGGCAGTAACGGTGGATATTTACGATTCAGAAAAGTCCTGATCATTGATGATTTCTTTGATGGCGCAATAATTATTTCATGCTTTTGCTGAACTTGATTATTAATTTCAGTGATATTTGTTACCAGATTCACTATAAAATTAACGATAGCACGATCTAATTGCATTTTTTTAAGGTGAGAATCGTAATAAGATATATCTCTACCAACGAACAGCGCGAGGCTTAATTCCTCGGCAAGTTCTTTTGTTAAAGCAACACCCGATCTGCATTTACTTGCCACGATAGCGACAGCTTTTTTCACTTCGAGAGTCAGTAAATTATCTAATAATTTGAAATCTTTTTTTAGCGCGGCTTGCATCTCAGTTGATAAATGAGAGGTAGAATCGACTTCCTCTTTTATTTCACTATTTTCTTTATTTTGAAAGTGAGCAATTTGTCTTTGTTTAAATGCCTGAATAAATGATTTATCAATTTCTTTTTGTACTTGCAAATATGTCGCCTCTACAGCAGCCAGTTTTTTAACAAACTGCTCACGAGTCACTTTTTCTTCACTAACCGTTCGCATTAGCGTTTTATTGTCGTTAAAGAAATAGCGTATTCGAAATACCATTCTAGGAAATGTCACAGATACAGCGTTATCTTTGTAGTAATCAACAATAGCTTGGGAGTCTTGTATTTTTGTATCCATACAAACTTTTTCAACTTCCCGGAAAGTTTCAGCGAGTCTTGCACTTGCAACGTTGAATTCATAAAATGAGTAAGAAATGATTTATCAATTAAGGATACTGATAATTGCGTATTTGAAACAACCGACTTTTGAGTGCCATTTTTCTTTGGTCTAAACATTAAACTACCTGTAAGAAACTATAAAAAAATCTCCCCCTATTCAAAGGGGGAAATTTAATGAGTCATGATTAACTAAAATTAATGTTTTACTTTAATCCAATTTCCATTGGATTGAAGGCACGCTGTACCATATCGGGTGTGCTTCTTACCATGAATCATCGCTGTTGCTTTATAGTTACGGCAATTTGGGTTGCCATTCACAGTCATACGCTCACTGGTCGGTGTAACATCATAAACAATGCCAGTTTTTGGATTGGTCCAATGACTTGGCATGTTAGTCTTATTCGAAGACAATGTGTGGGTAAATGAAGTTGAATCGGTACTATCCATGTTATGTCCGATATAACCGCCCACTAACGCACCAGCAACTGCAGTAATACCGATAGCTACAGGATTTCCGCCTAAAACACCGCTAGCAACACCACCGACTACTGCACCGCCTGCTGCGCCAAGAGCTGTATTTTCGCCTTGTGTATTCGTTGAAGAGCAACCTGTTATAAGGCCTGCTGACGCTGTGACAATTACCATACATGCTAATATCTTTTTCATAAAAGTTAAATCTCCATATAGTTTATGAGAATAAGCCACCTACACCTATTTACTCTTGTGCGAGTAGTCTCGTTATAATACCTGAAATTTAAAGAGAATAGTTACCACGGATTGCATTAGACCTATTATCCACCGTTTATTTTATGTAAAGTTTCATGACATTTGTTTGATTTTAGCCTACATTAACCAACTAAAATGTAAAAGAGATTGCGATGACAACTATGTCCGATGAAAGTTTAATGAAAAAAATCAAAAAAAATATTTATGGTAAATCCCAAACCGTTAAAATTACCTTCCCAGCTGGACTAGGCTCTATAGCCCTTCTTGAAATTAAATCGATTTTAGGAAGTCTTTGGTTTGCCAAAAAACTCTCTAGCGACTGCTTTGTCTCAAAAAACGAAATTATCATAGAAAATATTCATATGGTTGCCATTATGGAATTATTAATGCGTAATCAATGTTTTTCAGATATTCGCTTAGTTGTTTTTCGCGGTAAAACAATCGACAAATATATCTTTGAAAAAAAATGTCGTGAAATTGAATGGGACTTTTATA
>JBDTIZ010000074.1:0-5274 GCA_039936115.1 Gammaproteobacteria bacterium | reverse complement strand
CCATTATCGGTTGCAGCATCTTAAATAAGATGATGTGTGTCAGCTTGGCAGACGTACGTCCAAAATTTTGAAAAAAGCTAAAATAGGCTAATTATAGAGGTTACGAAACAAAGCCATTCCGCAATATAAACGACTGAGTGAGTTGATATCGCATTGATACTTTGCCTTAGGACTAATGGCACTCCAATATTGAGGCCAATGGCTAAGAATATTAAAAAAATCGCGCATATCCATCTGAAACGAATTCCAATGTCATTCGACCAAATATAGGGATAAATTTTTAAGAGAACAGCTAGCTTTTTTGAGAGAACCATTTTGTTTCTCCATAGAGAACATGTCGTTATATTTAGTCAGGTTGTTGTTAAATTTTTCCTTAAATAGAAACGCTTGTGCCCTTTAGGACAATTTTCAAGCGTTCCGAAAACTTCATAACCGTGTTTTATGTAAAAATCTTCGGCTTGAAAATCATAAGTTTCAACGTGACATAAAGTGCATCCCATGGATTTTGCTGTTTCTTCGGCATGATTTAGCAAAATGGATCCTAATTTTTTATTCCTATGAGTTTCCGATACAAACAATATGCAAATATATAAAATATTCCAGTGGTATAAATCGGCATAAATACCGCCAATAACATCTCCCTGATGCATAACAACAAAATTAATTTCAATTCTCTTGGGGGTTTGAGTAAAAGGCAGAATTCTTTCATCATGTTTTAATGATTCAGCTAAAATATATTCATATGCATCATTTGTGCTGTGTTGCAATTGGTACAACCCATCAGCTAAATTAAATAGGATTGGCTCTTCATTTTTTGTATTAATCCAATCAGCTATAGATTCCGCAACTTTATTTATTGATAATTCTGTTGTATCTAAATATTCAATGTTCGATTTGCTATTCCAGCTCGTTAGCTGATCCCAACAACTAAAATTTAAACCATCCCAACATTCTTCTTTAATCACTTGTTGAGCCCACTGAGGCTCATGGTGATGCATGCGTAGCCACGCAGACCAGTTCAACATATTTTGATCTGCGCCATAGGTGTTGCGATTTTTTAACCTTTTAATTCTTTCAATATCTGAAACATCCAATAAACAGAAATTGATTTTATCGATTTTAGCAGCAGATGGGCATGCTAGGATTTCCCCTAAAACCATTTGCCCCAACAAACACGCATCTTTTTTTTCCTTTAATAGCTTTTCTAACCAGCGCTCTGTTGTTTCTTGACGCCATTTTTTATCTGCGCCGTCAGGCACACCGATATCATCAAAATCATATACAGATATAGCATTACCTAATTTTTTTTCCAAATCTGACATTATGGCTGTTTTACCACTACCACTGGCTCCAGCTATAAAGTATAAAGTGTTCATACCATCCTCGAATCAAATAAAATTAAGAGACTTGTTCTTTTACTGAATAATTTCGCCGCCATCTATTACATAATCTTGTCCGGTTATAAAACTCGAATCATCAGAAGCTAAAAATAACGCTAAGTTAGCAACATCCTGTGGTTGACCAGTGCGCCCGATCGGAATAGATTTAATCATTTCTTTCATGCCAATATCATCTATATTAAATCTTTTTTTATTGACAATATTTCCTGGATCAATGCTGTTAACATTAATTCCATAAGAGGCAAGCTCTACAGCAGCTGACCTCATTAATCCATTCATACCTGCTTTAGATGCGCCATAATGGGTAAAACCAGATACTCCTAATTTTTCACCTGCAACAGATGAAATAAAAATAATTTTACCTTGTGAATGCTTTTTCATTATTTCAGCTGCGTGTTTTAATACAATAAATGCGCCCGTTAGATTCACATCAATCACTTCTCTCCACTCTTTGAGACTAAGGCTATCAATTGTAGAACGAGGATAAATAGCGGCACTATTAATTAAAATATCAATTTTCTTATGCGAAATTTCGATCTGTTTAAAAAAATCAGATACTTGGTTTTCATCTCTCACATCAATCAAAGTACAGGTTGCAACCCCGCCTTCCTCTGATATCTCATTAACGACTTGCTCCAATTTAGCTAATGTTTTCCCAGCAATAAATACTATAGCTCCTTCGCGTGCATATCTTTTTGCAATTTCCTTGCCTATCCAGCTACCGCCACCAACTACAACTGCAACTTTATCTTTTAATCGGGCTATCATATTTTTAATTTTCCTTTTGCTATTAACTTTCCAAAAATTAGTTATTCAGATAACTATTTTTTCAATTCCCTGCTATTAAATTCAAATACATTTCTAATCGATTGCCCTACTGTTCTCGTATATTCTTTAAATTGATGATAAGTATAAGCTGTAATAATTTTACGCCAGAATCGATATGCACCTTCATTTTTGGGCATAACAAACACTTCCCATTTACCAGAAAATTTATCAAAACACTGAAAAGCAATATGTTTTGCAAGACCTCTTCGTATAAATTTTCTTAGAACAAAATATTGTGCGATATTAAAATCATTTGATAAGTCACTGACATTTTTATCAACGATCACAAAGCCAGCCAACTCCTCCTGATATTTTATAATAAATGGAAAAGTATTCTCTGCTTTCCAATATTTTGAATAGTCCATCCCAACATTGTGTGTTCCATCATTTTGTTGCGCCCATCCCATATATTCGCTCATATCATATGCATAATATGATGCCATGTTTTGTATAATGGGATATTCGTCGATAGAGGCAGGGACTAACTTAACTTTCTTAGGGTCAAGTCGATTATTATAAATCTCATAACAAGGCCATGGTTTTCCGCGAAAATCAACAATACCTATATAAGACATTCCCGCTTTTTCCATCACTTTTCTAGAACCTTCGTTTTCCGGGCGAACAGCGGCTATAATTTTGGGAAGTGATAATTGATTAAACCCATATTGAATAAGTGCTTTAGCCAACTCCGTCGCATAACCTTGGTTCCAATATTTTTTATGCAGTCGATAAGCTAATTCAATATCAGGTTGATTCACATTAAATCCTACGTGAAATAATCCCGCCTGCCCTATAAATTCTCCGGTATCTTTTTTATAGACTGAAAAAAAATCCAGCCCATATTTTTCAAAATATCCTGCGCCGAGCTGAATAAATTCTTCGACTTCTTTTTTAGTTTTGACTGAACCATCACCTATATATTTCATAACTTCGGGATCGGATCGCAGAGCAAATAAATCTTCTAGATGCGATGGATCGATCGGTTTCAGAATAAATCGTTTTGTTTCAAAAAAATTATTCATGTTATCTCTCGTTTATGATTTTATTGACGTGACTTTTCCAATTAAATTTTCTATCTCTTCAAAACTTGAATTGGGTTTTAAAGCGGTTTCAAATGCAGAATAAGTGACGGCATCATTTGCCTTTAACCACTGAAAACTTCTCTTTGGTCCTAAATACCAACTATCACGCATCTTGAAATAACATTCGAGTAAATCATGCAATAGCCAGTGCCGACGGAAATTGCCTTCAATATCATTTTCTCCAGAACGCAGCAGCATTTTTTGTGTCCAAGTAATGATTTCATTCTTTTCCCAAGCAGCGGTTTTAGGTGCTCCCTGTTGATAAATATTTTTAATTTTGTTAAGTAGCGCCTCACCGATATGTTCTTTCTGAATAAGAACTATTCCATCTTTAATGCGAATGAGAGAAATATCAGGATTTTTAACAGCCTCTTCGGAATAGACAAAAGCATCTAAGTAGAACCCCTCAAATATTCGACAATCGCGCACAAGATCGCCTTGTTCGCGTATTCCAATAATATCGAAATCACTAGTATTGGTAGATTCGCCGCGTGCGCGCGAGCCATATAATATAACTGTATGACAACCGTGCTTAGCTTCTATATCTTGAACAATTTTTAATAACTGTTCATCATTGTTCATGAAGATACTTCCTTATCACGCAAGGCAATTCTTAAGGTTAGCTTCCAGTTAGTATTACGCCCTTGTCCCTAGGATTAAATATGGCTTCTTTTTCTTGTTTAGTAATTTCTTTTAGTAAATTAGTCATATTTTGTCCCTAACCTCTCGTGTCCTTATCCAGTGTCCTTATCCATGTCCTTTTTTCTATAACATATTGATTATATTGATATTATTTATGTCCTTAGAATGTCCTAATTAATGTCCTCGTTAATAAACCATATCGAGGAAACGCCTTTCCCTTCTAAACGAATAGCATCGTGTTCTCTAAGATAATTAAGATCCCGGCGCAATGTGCGATCAGTTACCGTGGCACCAAGCTTTTCTTTAATTTCTATACTTCTTTGTCCACGCTTAGTTGCTATACATTAATCACATAGAGGTCGCTTTGCTCGTCACATAAGTAACTTATTGATTTTAAATATGTTTCTTGCGTTTCTGCTGTCCGCCTCTACTTCCTCGTCACATAAGATCGGCTGCCCCTATCAAGCCCAGAAAGGGGCATATTTTGCATATTTCTTCGACTTGCTTGTGTCATCATGAATTTTAATCAACCCCGATTCTATGGTGTCTGCAATAATCCGAGATATCGTTGAATAACTTTTTTTACTGACATTAAATCTTTCCCTTAAACTTTTGTTTGTCATAAATTCACCTGAAACATATCTCAATGCACAATGCTGAAAACAAGCTCGAACCTTATCATTCTTCTCCATAGATTTAAGCGCTTTATGTGCATAGAGCACCGCTCTCAGAAAACGTTCGCCTTTAATAAAATTTGGAGCTGGCAGTTGATAAGCCTCTATAGAGCCAATCGTTTTATCTATGCCCGACCCACGCTCTTCGCATAAACGCATCCGACGCATCATTTTTGCTAGTAACTCATTTCTTGATTCAGGACTAGAATCAATAAAACGCAATGTATCAATCAAGGGCGCCCCTGGATTCGTGATTTCAATTCTTTCATCAAAAATTTCCACCATTGGGCCAGCACCATTAATATGAAAATCCTGATGCATAAGGGCATTGATCACCAACTCTCGAACTGCAACCTCTGGAAACATCTTTATTTCTTTTCTGAAAACCCGTCCTAGCTCTTCACTATGGGGTAATTGATCATTAATATAATCAATTGCATCTTGAATTCCAGTCGCGTACCCTTTTGTAATAACCTTTTCTTTAAGTGTATCGAGTTTACTTGCACCTTTATAAATAGGGGTTGTGTGGAAGAATCTCCAGAAGTGGCCGGTTTTTAATTTGCAGTATAAATCGTGCTGTTTTCCGAAGTTTCTTCTCTAGCAATTCAATTAAATTTGTAAAATCAATGTACTCTAATGATCATTAAA
>JBDTIZ010000073.1:0-7095 GCA_039936115.1 Gammaproteobacteria bacterium | reverse complement strand
ACTTGTTGCGGGGTCCGGAATCAAAACATAAAAAATCATTAAAAAAAACAAAAATAAAATGTCTTTATTATTATTTAAAGACCGGACCCCGCAACAAGTGCGGGGTGACAGATTTAAGCGATAACAGAGTTAGGCGATGACGAAGTAACAGCTTCATTCTTTTGTAGCGATGTGCGGTTAGGTTAATAGAGAAAGCAAAACGATTGATTTTCTCCATCAAATAAACGTAACTCAGACTTGGCCTTGTTGTATTGCATATCTCACTGTTAAATCTAGTATTTTATGTTGACTTCTCATTCGGGAATTTAAATAGGTTAATTAAGCAATGCTGTATTTTGCTATAATAAAGTAGTGTATTAGCGTAAAAACGAGGAAAATCAAGATGCATTCGGAAGCAAAATTTACTCCAAAAGACACCATCACCTCTCAAATTAAACGCGAGGATCCTCGGCTAACAGATCATTTTTTTATTATTGAGGAAAAGTTGATCTCAGAATCAACAATGAATTTTGATTTTTTGCCGGAGGCAAAAAAAAATGAGAACAAGAAAGATAAAAGCAAACAACAAGAAGTCGATTTAAAAAAATTCCTAGCTTTAAAATCTAATAAAGAAGGTCTGCGATTTAGAGAGGAAGTCACTAAGATCATCAATAAAATTAAGGCCTGGGCACTCAAGAATAATGTAGATGATACAGCCAAGATTGATGATTTTTATCGTACCTTCATAATGTATCCTGGCACGAATGCAGATTTTAACAAAACACTGCTTCCATTGTTACAACACGGAATACGATATTTAGCCAGCTTCGCCGAAGCACTCAATGATGACAAAATTCCACTGGAGCGAAGGCGCACTATACTCGGAAATTTATTTTCTTCACTGGCAGTTTGTGCACCCGGCGTTTACACCAATATTCGCGAAGCTCACCTGAAGTTATCCACAGATAGTATTGCAGTGGCGCGAAGAGAAATTGTCGTTCAAGAGACACTTGCATTATTACGTAAAGAAGACCCCGATTTACTTGGGATAGGAATGGAAATACATTATGTCAATGCGGTATTAGAAGATTACACGACACAGATTGGCTTGCCCACTATTGAAGATGAATATATTGATGCCTGTGAGCGTACTGTTGTCAACAGTGTCAAAGAACAATTCGATAAAGCCGTAATAAAATGTTTGACTGTCGAACGCGTATTCGATTCTATTATTGCAAATTTCAATTTATATCAAATCAAAACAAATACGGATTTTGATGATTTGGATAATGAATTGCGAGTTCTTGGCGAAGATGATCTTTATAGTCGTGCGAATTTAATGGATGAGAACGCAACTTCTTTTGAATTAAGAGAAACAGCAATCTATGAAATCATCATTTCCGTAGCTAAGCGATTAGCAAAAAGCTTTGATTTCAAGGGAGAATACATACCCATCGAAGGGCGAGAACAAAACTTATCTTTATTTTTAGCAGAAAATAGCGGCTCAGAGAACATCAGTAATTTGAAATTTTCTTATTTTCAATTTAAAAATGAAGATGGGATTCAGCGTAAGTCATTTATTTCATATTGTACTGACCTGTTGTTAGGAAACGAACGTGACATACATTTTTTTACTAACGGTATTTTAGCTAGATTAAATGATCAACAAAAGAAGCAATTATGTGCTGAAATTCTAAGTATATTTACTCAAAGAACAATTCATCAACAAATAAAATCAGATGATGTATGGATACAACAATTATTTAATCTATTAACAGCAGACAACAAATTACTTAAGCAATTCTTTCATGATCATGCTGTAGCTAAAGATTTATATGCATTATCACGCCAACTTCCGGAAGGCAGAAAAACGCAAATTATTTTAGCGTTAGATAGGGCCCACACCTCAGTTTCGGATTTTCCGGAATATTTTGCATTATGCGTGCCAGCAAAAAAAATCATAAATTTAGAAAAAATCGCCAATTTTATTTTGGTTCACCCAGAGACCGCCAGCCAAGCCGGAAAATGTTGTAATGACATATTTAATCAACTCACTGTAGAAGCCAAGCAACAAACAAATCAACACGCCCTTGATGTCTGGACAGATAGTTATTTCTTTAAATTATTTCAAACACCTGCCACAGTAGCTTTTATACGACGCGGTGACATTGATTCGTTTATACAGTTAGCAAAAGAATTGCCCGTTGATAAACGGCCGGCGTTTTTAAAATTGGCTAATATTGAAATATCTCATATGTGGGGTGCTAAGTATGTTGATACTTTTCTAGATATCTTAGACTTATACAAGCCAAGTGATCAATTACTACAATTAGCTGAACTAGGCAAAAGGACACCCCATTTAGTCACGATGTTTGCGACAGGAAATCATCTTGGTCGGCTTTTACATCATGTTCCTGCTAAAGAGACTGCGGACTTTTTAAAACAATACTTTGGAAGTGATTTATTAAAAATTATCACCCATAAAGAAGACTTATATTCAATCTTGAGACAACTTAACAGAGAACAATATCAATCTTTTTTAAAATATTTACATACAGATGTCGATCAAAGTTTATTAATGAAATTGTCTCCTAGTCTTTATACAAAAGTCATACTGCCATTAATTTCACCTGAAAACAAAGCAGAAATACCCAAAATTGATCAATTATCTCCAAATTATAATTCACTTATTCAACCTGTTGATGATCTAGCGTCATTGCATACACAATGTGTTTACAATAATATTGCGTGTCAGAATAATATTGTTTATTTTAATCTAGGGGGAAGAACACTTACTGCATTAAATCTCAATGATATTTCTCATCCCACAAAACGCCGCTTAACTAAAGCCATCATGCAGGTTTTACCACTTCAGGATAAAAATAAATTTGCCGTCATATTAAGAGGTTCTGATGGTAATCATGAAATCATGCACTATGATAAAGATTTGAATCCACTCGACGCTGCGCTTAAGTTACCCGGCACTCAAACGACTTATCGTTTACTGCAACAAGGTGATGGAAGTTATATGGTGTATGATCGCGAAAAATTATTTCATTATAATAGCAAAACAAATAAATGGGACGAGAAGGCCATAAAAAAAGTAATAGATGATAACCCAATTACCTGTATATCCCTATTACCTGATCAACGTTTTCTAATTACACTTGATGAAGGGTACGGCTATTATAGGACTAAACGCAGTGTTTGCGACGCAAATTTTAAAGTACTAAAAAATGATATTCAAACTTCTTATACTGATCTGAGTGCATCACCCAATGGTAAGTGTTGGGCATATTTATTGCCGCAAGACTCTTCTGCTTACTTGGGAACACCACATCAACTGGAAATTTATCATGTGCCAGATCCCCTCTCTAAACAACATCTAATGTCTGCAAGCATTAATGCATTTATCCCTAAAGGTTATATGGGGAAAGCACTGCAATGGGAGGCGGATGGAAACTTGATTTTTCTCAGTCAAAAACCCGAGGAAGGCGTGATGCGATTTAACACGACTGATTTTTCTTGTCAGTGTATTTATCAATGTGATGCTCACAGCGTCTCGAGCTTAACCGTTATGCCAGATGGGCAGCTTTTCTTTATTTCGGACACACAACTGATTACATTGGCTCCCTCAACAAAACAACTACAATTGCAGGAAGCAAAAGAACATGATCCAGAATTTTTAGGGTTACCAGATGATATCCGCATAAATGCAAAAACATTATTTTTGGATGCAAAAAAAGATCTCGACGCATTAATATTTGATTTAACGACTTATACTAACTTACAAAAGACAAAAGAATTTTCAAAAAATGATTTTAAATCTGAACGTCAAGTCGCTGCTGATTTAATAACATTAAAAAATCAACAAATCATGTTCTTAGCTGATTTAGATCATTCACTTGCAAACAGAAAAGATGGTCAAACATTGGTTGACTGCTTAATGAAAACCTACAAAAGTTTTTCAGATATACTTCAAAACAAAACAACAAGTTCGATGTTTTTCAAGTCACAAGTATCAAGCAATCCATATCGTAAATTATATGATGATATTATAATGCTTGATTTACCCAACCCAGTTCTAGCGCAAGCTCCATCGCTTAGCAATCCAGCTAAAAAATAAAACCTGTCATTCTCGTGAGGGCGGGAATGACAGGCTATTATTTACTTTTTAATAATAATTAACGGAAGACACAAAACTGCTGCAAATCCTGAGGAAAACTCTCTTCGGCTTGCTGATTATTCTGCAACCGCTGATTATGCTGCTGATTATACCGCTGAGTGTTCTGTAACTCTTGGGTAAATTGCTGATTAAACAGCTGCTGATTAGCCTGCGGCCGCTGGTTATGCTGTTGATTATACCGCTGAGTATCCAGAGACAACTGATTAAAACTCTGATTAAACTGCTCATCACTCAAACGTTTTTGTTCTACTTCTAGTTTTTGCGCCTCGGTAAGAGATTCTAGCATAAGTGGCTTCCTCGCAAACAATGCTGAAGATGCTGAGCTAGATACTGATGAAGTTGCAGCCATATAAGGATTAGTTACTGCGATAGCTGGGATAGAAGCTTTCGTAGTACCTGCTATTACAGTTGCAGGTTTATTCTTTCCAGCTTGTTTTTCTTCATCTAATTTATTTGGTATTTTTTCCTGACCCGTATTTTCCTCTTTTATTTTGCTGGATGAAGAATTTAGATAATCTAGAGGAGGAACTATCAATTCAGGAGCAAAATCATAACCTGAAGTTACATATTTTTTCTGCAAGCCAAGAAAATAACGCTGCACAGGCGCTAAAACACCAACAAATAAACGTTGTTCTTTATCGACTTTAAATAGAAGCGGGATGTCTATCTGATACAACTCGCAGAATCTCTTAAAAATATAGTTAATATAGCTTTCATTAGTACTTAATTGTACTTGCCTATTACGTAGTCGGTGCTGAAGACGAGTATCAGCAAGTAATTCGGCTAAACTATCTATAAGGTTGTTACCAAGAAGAATAATAAGTGATCGCTCCGACTCAGGAATTTCTTGATAAACTTTTTTTCGAAGCTCTTGTCTTAGTTTTTCAATTACAGTTGCCCATTTCATATAGTTTCTCTCAAGATTTATGATTAGATTTTGTATGTATTATATTGGAATGCTAATTATAGTATTATAGTAGATAAATATTAAGGATAGATTAAGGCTTAGATTCATATTAAAACCTTGATTTATAGATAATATTTATAACTCTGCATTCATTTTTTACGGAAAATGTATTAAATAGCTTCTAAATTTGTGTCTAGTTAAGACGCGCCGGCATGAAAAGAACCTCTTTTTTGAGCTTCAATAGTTGTTTTTTCTGCAAGTAGTATACTTTCAAAAATTATCGGTAACGGCTTAATTGCCTGAAATAAATTCGCTGCAAAATCTTTCTTTTGTTTTAATACAGGAAATTGATCTAATGTTGTTTGAATAGCAGCTGAAATTGTTTGTACTGGAGCTTCGCTTTCTAGCTCGGCATTTAATCGTATCATTGCTGCGATTTGACATTCTTCTGTTGTGGTTAGAAAAGGTCGACTTACCAAATTGCTAAAAAGCAGTTCTAACGCTGCACGGCTTTCTGCAGGCAAACGTTTTGATGCAGTAAATTGATAGAGATTTGTTTCTGGCTCAAGATATTCAAGAACAATTCTAGTAGCATTATGTTTATCATTTCTCTGCCGAGGCAAATGAGATGAAATTACCGCCTCGAACTTCTCTGTTAATTCTTCATCTAAATTTCTGATAATATCATGTAATCTTTGGTGCAATGTATTGCCGTGCAAGTCTGTTAGTGTATGAGGTACTATTTGTTTTGTGAGATTTGGAGTTGCTTTTTCGTCTTGCTCAAGTGATACGCGTTGTATCTTACTCTGATGAGATTCAACAATGGTAAAGCGGAATCCCCAAAAAAGAATTTTTTTTGAGATACGTTTCCAAGTCACGATTTTTTTCAAAGGCTAGACTGATGAGTGCTTGAATTTGAAATTTATCAGCCTGTCCTGATTGTAATTTTGTTAGAAGATTATGGCTTATAAGATATCGCTCGCCAGTAGGATCTTTACTAAATAATCCTTGAACATATTTGATTAATTCCGAAAGATCTAGCATTGCATATGCTTCAAAAATCGGATGTGCTCGTTTTAGATAAGAACGCATACTTAATTTAATTGGTAAGCTGGCATAAAACAAAGTGCCTACCATCATTTGTCCACGAGTGATTTTTCTATCCGCTTGATAGACTCGCGCTAGACCTTCCGCTAATGCTTCTTCACTTAATTTAGCATACTCCGCTAAAAATAACTGAATGCCGTTTCTATTATGAGTTTGAATATCGTCAAAATGTCTAACTATGAGTTGCGCTACTTTTCCAGCATTTTTGATGCCAATGTTTAAACCGTTCATAAACGGCAAAGCGCGTGCGGCATCACCAATTACTATACTTAATATCCCACATAGCTCAGCTGAGAGTTTTCTAGTTTCTTGGACTGATAATTCTGTTTTATTAATTGTAGGTGTAAACGCAACGACCTTGTCTCCACGCTTATTTACCCATATCATAATAATCTCAACTAATTTATCAGGAAGATTAGTTGAGAGCGGCAAAAGATTTTTTGCATTAACTCCATTTAGTCTTGCATCATTAAATATGGCATCGTCTACTAAAAACCGTAAAGTAACATTTGATTGATCTTCCACTTCATTATATTGAATACTTTCCAAACAAAGTGCGCCGCGTAGAAGTGCCTGTGTTGGATAATTATGAAGACTCGATATTTTTTTAACTTTGCCGTGTGCTTTATACTTTAGTTCAATCATGTTACGAAATTTTTTGTCACTACTGTCGCTTTTTCGTCAGCTGAAAATGCTTCTTGCACCGGTCCGCGCACCCCATTTGCGCCAATTACCATTTTACATTTATCGTACGTTGCTGCTAATTCTTCGAATCCAACAACTACATTTTTTAGCACCGAAATTTCCGTAAAAACACAAGAAACGCCAAGTTGACTGGATCTCGCGGAACCCAGCGTTGTTGCAGACTTTTTTGCTTTTGTAGGGGCGAACCTGTGTGTTCGCCCTCTCTATCGAA
>JBDTIZ010000072.1:0-7090 GCA_039936115.1 Gammaproteobacteria bacterium | reverse complement strand
GGCGAACACATAGGTTCGCCCCTACAAAAATCTGAATCTTCTTAACAAAAGAATTACGATTACTTACCTCTCATAGGAGTAAAATCAGCAAACTCATATATGTTCCGGATCACTTCTCTAGCCTGATGCACAGGCGTTTTATAAAAAAATCTATCTCTTGCAAACGAAAGAGCTGAATGCTTACTCGTTTTTTTCAGGTAGGTTTTTTCTTTGTCTGGATCATCCCAGTTCTCTGATTTCAAGCGATTAAAAAAACAATACAATGGATTATCGCGTTCAAGCGCATTTCCAGCTAAATTATTTTTAATATAGCTACCCATTTCAAACGTATGTCTAGCAGAATCTGTTAAATCATTCGCTATAGCAGAATTACTGATTCCTGCCATGTCAAAAATCATAGCAACCAATTGTAAATCTGCTCTTGGATGACGGAACAATAAACTGAGTGGCGACATCATATCCTCATTGTCATCGATTTTCGCACCACTAATAAATATTAGACGTTCTTCTCTCGCTGACGTAAAAGGGACTTTACGTTCATTGAAGTTAAGTAATTTTTTCTCAAAATCTTGTGCGGCAAGATAATAAGACTCTAAATTGTCTTGATTAATTTCATATCTTGCAGCAGTGCGCTGAATAATATCCTGATGATTTTTGCTAAGATTGAAAGATAACCCTACAGAAGACAAAAAATTTGAAAAGACATTCGACAATAGATTAATGCCAAGAATTACCAATGGAGCTAATTCCCCAAAAACCAAAAAAATAACGTAATAATTAAGAGCATTACCTATCCAACCGTGGAATATATCATTCAGATTTTCAAGCTGATAAAAAACATTCTCTCTGTCAGCAATATTTTCGCGAAGGTTCAAGTTTGCAAAACACCAATCAGTTATCCATGAAGGACAAAGATCCTTAGGAAAAACGGGATAAGGATTACCGCCGTAATAATCAATATTATACGGATTACAAAATTCATTTCCCACTGCTTGAGAATGATCCCAACATTCATTCGTGGATGCACGCCAGTTACAACTGAATGTCCCGTTCAAATAGGATATGGTAGACGAATACCAATCAGTAATTGGAAAATAACATTGCACATCATACATTGTTTGAGAAAGACCTTCATACGTTTGCTGTGTGAGGTTAAGTAATTGCGGATACACTTCATTCAGTGCGCCTAGATGATTAGATAATCGCGCTTCTTCATGCATTTTAAATTGAAAGTATAAATATAAATCCAAGAGCAGATAAATCCCAGTGCCTACCATCATAAAACCCATTAAAAAATAAATAGGTCTTTTACGTTTGCGTATACCTGACTTAAGAAAATAAATACTTTCTCTTATTTCATTTTGAGCTTTTACTATTTCACTCAGCATCCGAACATTTTTTTTATAAGATCGTGATTTTGGCTTGAAATATTGAGAAATAATAGCAGACTGAGCTGTTCTAGATAGCAATTGATAATCTTTTTTATCGTTGATATCAATACTAATATCAGACAAATCATTAAGTTCATTTGTTCTAATAAGTGGTTGCAAAAGTTCAGAACGAGCTATCATCGGGAAATGGGTTAAGGGAGATACTTTATTGTTTGATTGCTTGGTGTTTTTATCATTAAAATCGACCACATGACTTTTCACTTTCATTTCCTTTCGTAAGTGCTATAGGTGACAATGGAATCAGCAATACTCGTGTTTGTGACATTTGTTAGACTCCCAAATCATATCGTATGACATACTTTCAGTATAGTGTGCCGCGAGAGCGGCTATGGGCTTACATCTCTAAAAACACCTTAACTCATTGATATTTAGTATATTTATTTTTTCTACTCCTCTATCCAAAAATATAATTTAAAAAAGATTATCTCTTAAGATTACATTAAGGAGATATCGTTAAAATACTGATACTAAACTAAATAATGAGCGATCCATGCAGCAACAACGTCCGAATAAAAGATTACCCCCTATTGGCTTTTCCGGCGACTCAGCTTTTTTAAAAAATCAGCTAGCAGGTATTTTTAGAACAAATGGTCTCGCCCAACAATTTCTCTTGTCGCTAGGCATTTTTCCTTTTTATGGGAACATTAATGATAATATTGAGAAAACTTTAGCTGAAGTATATGGCCTAACAGCGACTGTGGATAACTTCCCGGATGCTTGTAGATATACTTTCTGGCAACAGAATAATGTCTACGCTGAATTTAACACCGCTGCGCACACAGCTTCTGCATTCAAAGTAGCATGCCATAGGGTTCTAATATTTGTGTTGGAGAATCTCTCTGCTCATGGAAATTATCAGAACTTTTTGATTCAATTGCCACCGAGAGATGCGTTGCTAGAAGATGTAATGAAATTTTTCAGTATTTATAAAGATACAACCTGCTTCTATCAATCAGAACCTACAGACCCTAATCAACCAACATTAATAAGAACAGAGCTGTTCTTTAAAGTAAATGGTGTAGAAATTCCTCTAGGAATCATGATCAATGCAGCTGATGTATTTAAGATAGAAGAGTTGTGCCAAGAAGCTTTCTGCTTAAAGGTCCAACTTGCGCTCAGCAGTCTAACGTATAATGATGCATTAATACTTTCAAAAGAACTCATCAATATCTCACAACGGGATCTTCCTGCAGCATTTTTGCCAAAAAAATCTATAGAAGAAAAAACAACGGATATACCAACCCTGAGACCAGAAGAATTATATTCTCGGCGTTTTTTTGAATTCCTTCTTCTTAGCCGCGAACCACTTCCAGGTTATTCTTATTCTAGTATCGCCGTATTAAAAGACCTTATTTCCTGGATAATGATACCGTTACAGGCTAAATTTGATGTAAACAAAATTTTAACGCTTAAATCGAAACCTAGTGGTGGATATAATTGTAAAATTAATTTGAGTGGACTGTGTTTAGCTGATATCGATAGCAACGCAAGTGCAAATAAGGTTCTTGAATTAGCAGCAGAAACTGCTTTGCACTCTTTATCTATACATAGCCGTTACTCTTCTTTCTATGCCGCTTACTTCCATTACTTTTATTTGATTGATACTATCACTCTATTGCTCAAGCAATTAGATTCAAAATCAGTTCAAAAATGCGGTGACGTACTGCAAGATTTTTTCCAGCGATTTTTAAATATGAACACAGCTGTTGATTACGTTATTAAATACCAGCAATCAGAAAGAATTGTAGATAAAACATCATCAGACACATCAGTAGCAAAAGCCGGAGTTACTATCAGCTATAACTCCAGAATAACCGGAGGATCAGAAGACTGTACTCTGACTATTTCTATTGCAGGCGTAAACTTACCTATAATTAAAGATAGTCATAAAACAGGCGTTACAGAAAGTGAAGTCACAAAACTTTTCTTATCCAATCTACTTCAGCACTTACTAAGTCTCAGACACGCAGAAGCGATGACACCGCCATCACACGATTTTAACAAAAATAAAAAAGATAAAAAATCTCACACCCTGAAAACACAAAAACCCTTTGTTATGCCGAAGGTGGTTGAACTTCCAGGTGAAACGCCTCATGTGGTTCTAGAATCTCAGTCAAGCGCACCAATATCTCACGGCTTAGCGATCGAAAAAGATGAATACAATTGGTGGAAAAAACCTTTACCCATCGCAGAAAATGACCTATCAACTGTGTTTATGTCTGATGAAAAAGAAGGTGTGCCATTATCTCGACGAATTGCAAGAATGCATGCCGTTTATGAAGACAGAACTTTCACTGGAATTCAGCTAGAAAATTACGCCATGCTTACACAACCCACTCTCTGCGGGTGGGTAAAATATCAACCTATGCCATTTAATGCGTTGCATCTCGTGGTAAAAGAAATCAAACAACTTACCTCACGAAAGGGCCATGCGGTTTTTTATACGCTTGCCTTACGTATGAAGGAAGCACAATTAGCCATTGATCAAGCAATAGATGCTTTATTGGATACCATCAACAATGGTCTAGATAAGAAAAATGCAGGGCAAAAGAAAATAAACGATGCAATCGGGAAGATAACCATTGCTCAAAAGGAATTAATCCATTCAACGAATGAAATGATGCGTGATGCTACAGCCATGAACAGCGCACCGTGTGTCCAAGATGCGGTGTTATTAAGCGTGCCTAATATTGTCGAATTGATCATTAATACAAAAATGAATACACTTGAATATTGTGCGGCCATGTTATTTGCTATCACTATGCTCGCTCAAAAAATCAATGCGATAACAACCACACCGATAAAGAACAAAGATACAATCAGCTGTGAAATCCTACCGTACATGCAAAAGTATTTGTCACCGACATTAGTAAGAGATTCGTACGATCTATTATCGTGTAATGAATTCACTATCCAAGGAAAAAATTATCCATTCCCATTTGAGTTGCTAACTAGTCATTGTCCTAGTATCGCCCGTGTACCGGCAAGCGTTTTAGGTGATGAATCAGATGAAGTTTACACTCTCTCACTCTTGTTGCATTTGACAAAAGAACATGTGCTAGCAAGTTTTGTGCCATATCTTAGAACTTTTACGCAGCCAGATAATAGCTTTGCAAGCAGCCATGCCGAACAGATAGTTGGCTGGACAAAAAAAATGAGGTGCAATGAAGCTGCCGCTAAAGAAATTCTTGAACATAAAGAAGATAATATAAATTTACATCAAGTCATTGTCGCACATCAAACCCAGTATAAAACTTCACTCGTAGCTAAAATTCTTGTGCAAGTTGCTGACTTTGAAACATCAATAGTTCATCAACTTTACGGTAAAATGAATGTAAGTGCGAATTCAGAGATAATCTCTTTCTCTCTCCGTCTGGAAAATATTCATCGGTTATTATCCGAAGTCATGCATCAAACTATATCTAGTGTTCATTGGGAAAAAGCTAAAAAATTACAAGCCTACTTCTCTCAGCACTTATTAAATCAACCTATCTTAGTGCAAATGCGCATTGGAATTGAAAACCGAAAAGCACAAACGTTTCCAATCGCATTATTACACCCAACTCTTCCTGATTCCACCGACTATCATATTTTGCTTAAGACTAGCAAGACGCGGATGCAATGGTATGACAATGCTTATCTGTTTCAAGCCAACAGAATATACAGGATCAGCACACTTCCTTTATCTCCAACCGTAGCGCTCAAAGGACTTGATCTTGTAAATCATAAAAAAGTCCACCCGATTCCGGATTTGGTAGAGATACAAAATAGCACTGTCACTGATAGTTCAAGTGAGGTGACAACAACAAATACAATAGCCATTCCGTCTACAAATTTTTTCGGAAGAAGATTATCTCAAGTAGCGCCGGGCGAAAACAAAATTGAACCAACGAGAAAAAACAGTTACTAAATTTAATTATAAAATAGCGGGCATTTATGAACATTACACTGAAAGCAATTGAAACTGTCAATAATATGAAAAGGATAACTTTTTCATTAGAAACCACGGCTTCTCAACATATTAGACTGCAGCAACAACTTGTTCTCCATTATCCGCAGATAATTGACACTGTTTACTTTACACCTTTTGATGCCTCCGAATCTGGATGTTGCTTGGTTTTAGTAGTACCTGAAAATGACGATTTAATGGAGACACTCTCTAAACATGATTTAGTTCGTAAATTAGTTGTAGAGCACTATCCACATCAAAACTTTGAACAATTTATTGAAAAAACTAAAAAAGAACTAGAAAAATGCCAGCAAGAAAAGCCTATAAAAAAACATCTGGTTGATGCCTATCTCGATTATGCGCCGCTTGAACAACTCCATGTTATGCAAAAAGTAGCCGGTGTAATGACACCAATCGAACCCAAAATTACAAGAGTAGGAGCAGATCCTAAATCAAATCGTATTTTGCTCGAAAAAGATATCTTAGAACCTAAAACCTTATATGGCGTGTTTTTCAATTATACAGAAGATCTTTCTGATCCTAACTTTAACATTGAATTGAGTGAAGAGAATTACAAAAATGTAGCACTGTTAGAATATGAAACTAATCGTGCCAAAAAAAGGGGGCAACAATTTTTAGAATTTCAATTGGATAAAAAGCCACCTATTTTATTTGCATTTGAGGAAAAAGCTTCATTGTATGGTGATCCTTCAAAAGATCCAATTCGTTTTATGTTATATATGACAAGTTTCAATCCTAGTACAAAACGTATTCTCAAAGTCCCTCATACAAAAATCGACTCTCGACGTAAATATTGGATTGTTTACTCACCCGAGATTCATTTAGCTCGCTATGAAATATGGGAAATGGATGGTCCTTCACCAGAACAGAGGAGAAAATGTGTTTATCAATCACCGCTTAATGTTGATTCAAAAATTTATTTGGAATTACTTAAAAAAGCAGTGAAACAAAACAGGAAGACTCTTCAACCAGCAAATACTCGCGAAGAAAAAAAAGATGAAGCCACGCAAGATCAAACCTATGTGAATGCTTTACAGTTATTAGAAGAAGATCATTATAAAAGCATGTTCGCTTCGTTACTTACATTTAATGAAAATCATGAAAGATTTGTTAGAACAGAACCGCAGGTCACTTTTCTAGAAAAAGCCATGGCACATTTGCCATCCTATATTCTTAATCGAAAAATTATTAAATTTTCACTTCCGGATGATCCTGCTGCAATAATTGCTTATGCCATCTTCAGCACTCATATCATGATTAAGGCTGATTTGCTGCGAGCTCTCTCTTCCTTAAAAGCCGGTACTTTCCACCAAGCCAATGATTTAATTGCTAGACAGCAACTACAAAATCCACGCCGCGTGCGTCAATTTCAACAAAATGTTTTTAACTTAGGGTGGACATGTAATCAAACTCAATTTAATCCCAATGAATCACGTTTTGAATCGCTGCTGCAAGCGCTCAGTCTTCAAATAACGCTACCGACAGAAGATGCTGTTGTGCAAGAGATTATAGAAAATTTAGAAAATTACAGTAACGGGAATTTCCTGGACTTCAGCCTACATTGTTTCTCTAGCATGAAAAGCTTGGAGTTACTCTATCTAACAGCCATTGTGCGTCTAACCGATGTATCGCTCTGTATTTATCACGATAATCAGGGAACAACGATGAT
>JBDTIZ010000071.1:0-7159 GCA_039936115.1 Gammaproteobacteria bacterium | reverse complement strand
ATCCGAATGGAGAAGAGCGTTGCATTGCGTGTAAATTATGTGAAGCAGTTTGTCCCGCGCTTGCTATCACGATTGAAGCAGCGCCGCGTGCAGATGGATCTCGTCGAACGACGTTGTATGAAATTGATTTATTCAAATGTGTTTATTGTGGATTTTGTGAAGAATCTTGTCCGGTGGATTCGATTGTATTGACGAGTTTGCATGATTATCACATGGAAAATCGTGGGGAAAATATTTTGACGAAAGATAAATTATTAGCGATTGGTGATAAGTATGAAGCACAAATCGCGGCGGATCGGGCGGAAGATGCGAAGTATAGATAAGCATGTTTTTGTAGGGGCGAGCCTATGTGTTCGCCCTTGCTAAACTTCGAATTAACGCCGCTGGGCGAACACATAGGTTCGCCCCTACAAAAGAAAAAAGAAAGGAAAAACAACAAATGACTGCACTACAAATTATTTTTTACGTATTTGCGACCGTCGCAGTTTGTTCTGCAATGATGGTAGTCGCTGCAAAAAATCCTGTGCGTGGTGTGTTATTTCTCGTGCTGACATTCTTTGCGACAGCTGGCGTATGGTTAATTTTGAATGCTGAATTTTTAGCACTGATTTTGGTTTTAGTCTATGTCGGTGCGGTGATGACGTTATTCTTGTTCGTGGTGATGATGCTTAGTGTGCGGTTAGTGAGCGCGACAGAGGGCTTTGTTCGTTACCTTCCTTTTGCGTTAATCGTGGTTTTACTGATGGTCGGATTAACCGTGATGGTTGTGAATCCAGAACGTTTCGGTTTGGCGAATGTGCAAGCGCCTATGGCAAAATTAGCAGATTATAGTAATACAGCGGATTTAGGTTCTGTACTTTATACGAATTATGCGTTTCCATTTGAAGTGGCAGCCGTGTTGTTATTGACGTCAATTGTTGCAGCGATTGCTTTGACGCATCGGAAACCGGTTGGCAATAAGTCACAAAGTTCGAGCGCGCAAATTGCTGTGCGCAGTAAAGACCGTATGCGATTGGTGAAGATGGATTCGGAGAAAAAACCGAAGCGTTAACGACGCATGCGAATGATGTTTTGTTTATGCTTTTGTAGGGGCGAACCTATGTGTTCGCCCAGCGGCGTTAATTCGAAGTTTAGCAAGGGCGAACACATAGGTTCGCCCCTACAAAAGCATAGGCTAGAGCCGCGGCGCGGCGTTTATTTTTAAGTTGTTAAAAAAGTGTTCCGAGATTGCAAGATACTGACAGATTTAATGTAAGAATTAACAATATAATTAAGGCGTTTTTATGGTATCACTCAGCCAATATTTGATTTTTGCCGCGATCCTGTTCGGATTAGGGATTGCAGGCATTATTATCAATCGAAAAAACATCATCGTATTGATGATGTCGATTGAATTGATGTTGTTAGCGGTAAACACTAATTTTATCGCTTTTTCAAACTTCTTAAATAATAACATCGGTCAGGTGTTTGTATTTTTTATTTTAACGGTCGCAGCTGCCGAGGCCGCTATTGGTCTGGCAATTATGGTTGTGCTGTTTAGAAAATCCGGCACGATTGAAGTTGAAAAACTTGATGTATTAAAAGGATAAGACGTGGAAGCACATTTTTTATCAATTGCATTGACCATTATGTTGTTGCCATTAGCAGGTTCGCTAATAGCAGGTTTATTAGGCAAAAAATTGGGTCGCCAGGCAACGCATTGGATTACCGTTTCGTTTGTCGGGATTGCGTTTGTCTTATCCTGTTATTTATTTGCGGGCATCGTATTACTCGGATATGCACCGCAAGATGGTGTAATTTACAGCTGGGTCACATCAGGCGCATTTCATTTTGATATCGCAATATTGCTAGATCGTTTAAGCGCAGTCATGATAGTCATCGTCACATTTATTTCATTCATGGTGCATATCTATACCATTGGCTATATGGCAGATGATCCTGGCAATGAACGATTTTTTTCTTACGTTTCGTTATTTACGTTTGCAATGTTAACGCTAGTACTTGCTGATAACTTTTTACTGATGTTTTTTGGTTGGGAAGGTGTTGGACTTGTTTCCTACTTGTTGATTGGTTTTTGGTTCAAGCGTGAAGCTGCAGTGTTTGGGAGCTTAAAAGCATTTCTAGTGAATCGCATTGGCGATATTGGTTTTCTACTAGCGTTAGCGGCGATTCTAAAATATTTTGGACAAGTGGATTATCACTATGTTTTCAGCCATGTTGCAATACTGGCTGATCAAACAATGCAAGTTTTCCCAGGTAATCCTCAATCGGCAGTTACTGTTATTTGTGTGCTTCTATTTATTGGTGCAATGGGTAAATCAGCGCAAGTTCCGCTGCATGTGTGGTTGCCAGAATCGATGGAAGGTCCGACACCGATTTCTGCATTGATCCATGCGGCGACCATGGTAACAGCCGGTATTTACATGGTGGCGCGTTGTTCGCCCTTATTTGAACAGTCCGCGACAGCACTCAGTTTTGTTATTGTGATTGGTGCAATTACCTGCTTATTTATGGGAATTCTTGCTATTTTCCATCACGACATTAAGCGTGTCATTGCGTATTCTACTTTATCGCAATTAGGTTACATGACGGTTGCATTAGGTGCATCGGCTTATGATGCAGCTATTTTTCATTTATTGACGCATGCATTTTTCAAAGCGTTGTTATTCTTGGCGGCAGGTTCCGTTATTATTGCACTTCATCATGAACAAGACATGCGTAAAATGGGCGGACTCGTGCGCTATCTGCCGATCACCTATCTTACCTTTGCAATTGGCGCGCTGGCGCTTGCGGCAATTCCGCCGTTTGCTGGATTTTATTCTAAAGATGCAATTATCGAAGCAGTCCATTTATCGACAATTCCAGGCGCGGCATTCGCATATTTTTGTGTGATGGCGGGCGCATTTATCACACCGCTTTATATTTTCCGTGCATTTTTCTTAACCTTTCATGGCGAGTCACATCTAGATGCCACAGAAAAAGAAAACGTTAAAGAATCGCCTTGGGTTGTGTTGATTCCATTGATTGCATTAGCGGTTCCGAGTTTGATTGCCGGCGGTATGTTGATTGGTCCAATGTTGTTTGCATCACCGCGTTTATTAGGCGCGAGTATTTTTGTGTTACCGCAGCACGATGTCTTGTTGCAATTGGCAGCTGAGTATCATGGCGCTAAACACATGGCGCTGGTTGCAGGTCATTCCGCAACTTTTTGGTTGGCACTTGCGGGTATTGTGACTGCATGGATGTTTAATATTGGTTTTGCTGAACTCGCTGAGAAATTAAAAAAACGTTTTGCGCTCTTATATCAAGTCATGGTCTACAAGTATGGTTTTGATGATTTTAACCAAATTGTTTTTGTGCATGGCAGCCGTAAACTGGGAAATTTTTTCTATAAAATTGTCGATCTAGTTGTTATCGATGGTGTATTTGTGAATGGTTCAGGTAAATTTATTCGCTGGTTTGCGAGTGTCGCGCGTCTTCTCCAAACAGGTTATATCTATCATTACGCATTAGTGATGATGATTGGTTTGGTCGCATTTATGGGTTGGATCTTGCTAGGATTTTGATTTATGTTGTTGCAATCTTCGCTACTAAGTTTATTAATCTGGTTGCCTGTGCTAGGCGCAGTTCTTGTGCTAATGACGGGCGGCGATAAAAATGCCAATATAGCGCGCGCCATCGCTGTCGTCATTGGAATCGTTAATCTATTGTGTTGTGTTCCATTGTTTTTAGGTTTTGATTCCAGCAGTTATGCGATGCAGTTTCAAGAAAATCATCTTTGGATTAGAGCGTATCAAATTCATTACGCGCTAGGTGTCGATGGTATTTCAGTTGCGATGGTTATCTTGACTAGTTTTACTGGCTTGTTAGTTATTCTGGCGGGCTGTCATGCGATCAAGGTGCGTGTTGCTCAGTATATGGCGACCTTTCTGACGATGCAGGGCATGATGATTGGTGTGTTTGCCGCGACAGATGCGATTTTATTTTATGTTTTTTGGGAAGGTATGTTAATTCCAATGTATCTGAGTATTGGCATGTGGGGCAGCGCCAATCGTTCTTATGCATCGATTAAGTTTTTCTTGTATACCTTTCTTGGTTCCATTTTGATGCTGGTTGCATTTTTATATTTATACAATCTTACCGGCGTGTTTGAAATTCAAAAATATTATGGTTTACATCTCAGTACACATATTCAAGAAATGTTGTTTTTTGCTTTCTTCTTAGCTTTTGCCGTCAAAGTACCCATGTGGCCTGTGCATACCTGGTTGCCGGATGCACATACAGAAGCGCCTTCGGGTGGTTCGGTTGTGTTGGCTGCATTGATGTTGAAATTAGGCATTTACGGATTTCTCCGTTTTAGTATGCCAATCGTCCCGCAGGCGTGTGAAACACTGGCGTGGTTTATGATTATTTTATCTTTGGTTGCGATTGTCTATATTGGTCTTGTTGCGATTGTACAAACCGATATGAAAAAATTAATTGCTTACTCATCGATTGCGCATATGGGTTTCGCAACGCTGGGTTGTTTTATGGTGTATGACATTATTCGTCACGTATCCACTTCTCAAGCGGCCTATATGAGTTTAGAAGGTGCTGTGATTCAAATGATTGCACATGCGTTTGGATCGGGCGCTATGTTCTTGGGCGTGGGTATGTTAGCCGATCGTTATTATAATCACAGTCGCTTGATCAAAGATTACGGCGGTATTGCTAATCGAATGCCAGTGTTTGCGGCATTCTTTATGTTGTTTGCCATGTCAAATGTTGGCTTGCCTGGCACGGCGGGTTTTGTCGGTGAATTTATGGTGATCATGAGTTCGTTTCAGGCGCATTTCTGGGTTGGATTTGTCGCCTCATTAACACTGATTTTAGCAGCGTCTTATACGCTTTGGATGTATAAGCGAGTTTTTTTTGGGCCGATTGCAAATGATCATGTAGCGGCTATGCAGGATATTCATTGGTTAGAAATAACGAATTATGTTTTATTGGCGATCGGTGTATTTTGGTTAGGTTTATATCCAGAACCTATTTTAAAAATCTTACACGTGACGATCGGGCATTTGCTTGAACTCAGCTTGCCGATTTATTTACCGCATTAAAAATGGAAACAACTATGAATTTTGAAATGCCAATTTTTTCAGTCGCACTGCCCGAAATTTTTGTGCTGTGTATGGCGTGCGTTATTTTGCTAGTTGATGTATTTGTTGCTAAACGTTTTCGCATCATCACTTATATTTTATCGCAAGCGACACTTGTGGGCGGTTTTTGTCTCGCAGCAGCACAATATCGTGAATACCCTAATCCGATTATCACCTTCAGTGGAAATTATGTTTTAGATAAGTTGGCCGTCTTGACGAAGCTGTTTGTTTTATTGACGACTGTTTTTGCTTTTATTTATGCACGTCAATATAACCGAGACCGTCATATTGCGCGCGGTGAATATTATGTGCTGGGTTTGCTTGCGGTCATCGGCATGTTAGTGATGGCATCCGCTTTTAGTTTGCTGACGATTTATCTGGGTTTGGAATTATTATCTTTGGCGCTTTACGCTATGGTTGCATTGCAGAAAGAATCGCAAGTCGCAACTGAAGCAGCCATGAAATATTTTATTATGGGCGCAATGGCATCAGGCTTGTTGCTCTATGGTATTTCCATGATTTATGGCATGACGGGTACAATTGGTATTACGGAAATTTCAAGCGCAGTCCAGCACGCAAGTCATAATCAGCAAATGGTTGTATTGTTAGGATTGATTTTTGTCTTGACGGGATTGTGTTTCAAATTTGGTGCGGTTCCATTTCATATGTGGGTGCCTGATGTGTATCAAGGTGCACCGACGAGTATGACTTTATTTATTGCCTGCGCACCTAAAATCGCGACGTTTTGTATCACGATGCGTATTTTAGTTGAGGCTATGCCTGCTTTAAATGTTTCTTGGCAGCATATGTTAGTTGTTATCGCTATTTTATCCATGTTTACGGGTAACGTGCTTGCTATCGCACAAACTAACATTAAACGAATGTTGGCTTATTCCTCGATTGCTCATATTGGTTATATGTTGTTAGGTATTATTGCGGGCCCGAATTCTGCAGAAGGGTATTCAGCCGCGATGTTTTATATTGCTACTTATGTGATTGTTGCAGCCGGTGGGTTTGCTGTGATTGCATTGTTATCTAAATCGGGCAAAGAATTTGATTTATTGGATGATTTTCGCGGTTTGAATGCGCGCAATCCTTGGCTAGCTTTTATCATGTTATTGCTCATGTTTTCAATGGCAGGCGTACCGCCAACCGTTGGGTTCTTTGCTAAGTTGGGTTTACTTGAGGCATTAGTCGAAGCGCATTATGTTTGGTTAGCGGCGATCGCGCTCTTGTTTGCAATTATCGGGGCTTATTATTATTTACGTGTTGTCATGTTGATGTATTTTGAAGAGCCAAAAGATGCATTAGTTGGTACACATCTCTCAATTACTTATGGTGCAATGGCTGCAATTTCTATCAATGGTATTGCGGCACTTGTGTTAGGTTTATTACCGAGCACGCTGATTGATATGTGTCGTATTTCGGTAGGCTAGCCAGTTTGTTTTAGTTTTGGTAATTTCCGCATTTCTTGAATAAGTGTCTGAATCGCGACGCCTAAGTCATCGCAATGAGGTGTTTCATTTTTTTGTTCTAATCGAAAGCGTAAGTGCTCTTCGCGATAGATATCAAAATCAATAATCGTAGCGCTTTGCATTGTGTCATTCCTTGTGGGGGTAATTATTGGACGCAGAAAGCTGTGGCTCTATAATAGGGTGGCCGGAGTTGTTTTGCTATCAGCCAAAATAACTGGGTGGCTTAAGAGATGACTCACATCAGCGGTTGAAGGATGTGCAGCTCATAAGGCAATTTGTGTTCCCATGTCGAGTATTAAGGCCGCAGGGCTTTTCCATCTCATTGAAGAATGCCCTCCTCACCCTAACCCCATCGGCAATTCAAAAGACGCTGTCACCCTGCACCTTAAACCGTAGTCACCTTGCACTTTAAATCACTGTCACCCTACACTTTAACCACTGTCACCCCGCACTTTAGCCACTGTCGCCCCGCACTTGTTGCGGGGTCCGGGCTTTAAATAATAAAAAATACATTTTTATTTTTTTAAATGAATTTTTTATGTTTTT
>JBDTIZ010000070.1:0-5413 GCA_039936115.1 Gammaproteobacteria bacterium | reverse complement strand
CGACTTGAGCCTAGCATCAGTGAATTTGGTGGCTTTATTGATAAATATATTGGTGACTCAATTATGGCAATTTATCCATCCAATACAGATTCTGCGTTGACGAGCGCTATTAATATGCTAAAAGTTTTGAATGAATATAATGAGCGACATCCAGAGCTAGCACCGATTCATATAGGAATTGGTTTAAATAGTGGCTTACTCATGTTAGGTATAGTGGGTGCTGAGCATCACATGGAAGGCACAGTGATTTCTGATGTCGTTAATGTGGCGTCTCGCACTGAGGGTTTAACTAAAACTTACAGTGCTGAATTATTAATTACAGAAGAGACGTATAAACGTTTACGCAATCCGGCTATGTATTCTATTCGTCGTCTTGATACGGTATTAGCAAAAGGTAAATCAAAGCCAATTACAATTTACGAAGTTTTTGATAGTGATGTGGAGTCAGCAAAATTTTTAAAAACGCAAACCAAAACAGATTTTGAACAAGGAGCTGCTTATTTTTATCAAGAGAATTATCATGAAGCCCAAAAAACGTTTGAGCATGTGCTGCGAATCAATCCGTCAGACAAAGCGGCGCAATTATATTTGGAACGATGCAATATACCAAATAAACTAAAATAAATAATTTATAGGATATGCATGTTGACTCTAACCGGTTATACCATTGAAGATAAAATCTATGAGAGTGATAGCTCTATCATATATCGTGGTATTCGCAAAATAGATAATTCAACTGTCATCTTAAAATTACTCAAAGAAGAATATCCTTCACTTGAGAAAGTCTCTCGCTTTATGCATGAATATGAAATATTGAAGATTCTGGATGAGGCTGTTACGGTTGCTGTCTATGATTTCATCAGATATAAAAATTCATTTGTTATTATTCTCAAGGATGGCGGTCAAGATTTGCAGCAATATTTAGATTCAAGACCGCGATTACAATTATCTGAAGCAGTTCAACTCGCGATAGGTATTACAGAGTCTTTGGATAATGTTCATAAACGTCACATTATTCACAAAGATGTCAATCCATCCAATATATTACTAGATTCGAGCATTGAAAAAATAAAAGTTATTGATTTTGGTATCTCCTCAAAACTGCCCAAAGAAATGCTAGAAGTATTTAGTCTTAATCAATTAGAAGGCACATTAGATTATATGTCACCTGAGCAAACGGGACGTATGAATCGTGGTATTGATTATCGTAGTGATTACTATTCATTGGGCGCGACATTTTATCAAATATTTACCGGTGTTTTGCCTTTTACATCTAAAGATACCTTAGAATTGGTTTATTCACATATAGCAAAATTGCCCGCATCGCCTTCGCAAGTAGATCCTGCAATACCAAAAATTATTTCTGATATCATAATGAAACTCCTGGAAAAAACAGCAGAAAAACGTTATCAAAGCGGCTATGGTTTAATCACTGATTTGCAGAATTGCCTTCTACAATTGCAAAAGACTGGTTTATGTAACGAATTTCCACTGGGTTTAAATGATTATTCAGGGCGTTTTCAAGTTCCAGATAAATTATATGGGCGTGAATCTGAAATAAATTATTTACTCGATACTTTTTCCAGAGTGAGCAGCGGTTCCTCAGAGCTTATGTTGGTAGCAGGTTATTCTGGTATTGGAAAGTCATCACTTGTGCATGAAGTCCATAAACCTATCGTTAAAAAACATGGTTATTTTATTTCTGGTAAATTTGATCTACTCAAACGCAATATTCCTTACGCACCCTTTGTACAAGCATTTGAAGGATTAATCCAACAAATACTTACGGAGAATAAAGAAACAGTGGATGAATGCAAAGAAAAAATAATAGCAGCATTAGGTCCTAACGGTGGTGTGATGACGGAGGTATTGCCGTCGCTTGTTAAAATTATTGGTGAACAAGCACCCATTATTGCGTTAGGTCCTATGGAAACACAAAATCGCTTTATTTCGGTCTTTCAGAATTTCGTTCATACACTCGCGACAGAACAACATCCTCTGGTAATATTTTTAGATGACTTGCAGTGGGTTGATTTACCTTCATTAAAATTGTTGCAGTCAATACTGTCACAAACAGCAATAAAATATTTATTGATAGTGGGTGCTTATCGTGACAATGAAGTGAATGCAGCACATCCGCTTATGTTGACAATTGATAATTTTAAAAAAATGAATATTCCACTTAATACATTAACGCTTGGTCCTTTAAAAGTAACGGATGTCCAGCAATTACTTACGGATACATTATCACAGGAACCTGATGTTGTGCAGTCACTGGCTGTGATTTGTCACGCAAAAACATTAGGTAATCCTTTTTTTCTTAATCAATTTTTACGATCATTGTGTGACGAAGATCTTATTACATTTAATACAAGTCGAGGTATCTGGCACTGGGTCATTGAAAAAGTCAAGACTAGAACAGGAACGGATAATGTTGTCGAAGTTGTAATTAATAATATTCAAAAACTATTACCTGAAACGCGGAGCATGTTAGCTTATGCGGCTTGTCTTGGTCATCGTTTTGATTTGCAGGCTTTGTCTGTATTATATGGAAAATCTCCTAAGCAAACGGCTGCTGCATTAGAAGAAGCACTTTCTGAAAACTTTATTTTGCCGATCGATGAATCCTATCGATATATTAGCGAGGATAAGGACGCAAATGCATACTATCAATTTTTGCATGATCGTGTGCAACAAGCGGCGTATACATTGCCAACTGAAAATGAAAAAAAAGTATCCCACTTAAAAATTGGTCGTTATTACATTCAGAATCTTCCAGTAGATAAGCAAGAAGAACTATTATTTGATATTGTAAATCAAATTAATCTTGGCATTGATTTGATTACAATGCCAGATGAGAAATTAGATCTTGCAAGATTAAATTTAAGAGCAGGCAGAAAAGCTAAATCGTCTGCTGCTTACTCAATTGCATTAGACCATTTTCACTTTTGTCTAGGATTATTACCGCCTGATGCTTGGAGCACGCAATATGATCTTACGCTGGAACTTCATACAGAGGCAGCTGAAGCAGCTTATTTAAGCGATAATTTTGTCGAGACAGAACGCTTAAGTGGTATTGTATTTAGTCATGCTCATTCTATACTCGATCAAGTTAAAATTTATGAAATTAATATTTATACCTCAATTGCACGCAATAAACCCTCTGATGCAGTGGTAATCTCCTTGGAGGTACTTAAAAAATTGGGTATCAAATTCCCTAAAAATCCTAATCAATTTCACGCTATACTTAGCATATTAAAAACAAAATGGATACTGATGGGTAAGAGTAATGATCGCCTAGTCAATCTTCCTGTGATGTCTGATCCTTTTAAATTAAATGCTTGCAATATATTGTCTGCGGCTATTGCGCCTACCTATTATGCGGCGCCTGCTTTGTATCCTTTATTTACATTGGCTTTACTTAATTTGTCAATTCAATATGGCTATAACAAAGGGGCACCTGCTGCTTATGCAAGTTATGGCATTATTCTTTGTGGTGTATTAGGGGAAATTAATCGCGGACATACATTTGGGCAGCTTGCTCTGAATCTAATTGAATATTTTCAAGCGGTGGAATCAGAAGCGAAAGTAGCGCTTATGGTGAGTGGATTTGTTAATCACTGGAAAGAACCCTATCGAAATTCCCTTGCACCTCTACTTGTCGCTCATTTACGTGGTATAGAGGCAGGTGATTTAGATTTCAGTGCTTATTCAGCCTATTTTTATATAGTTTTTTCACTTTACGCGGGTGTTGAATTAAATCAAATTGCAGAAGACACAAAAAAATTTCATCAAGTTTGTTTAAATCAACATACCCATGGTCTTGCAGTGCACTCTATCGCATTGGTTGGTCAAGTAGTTGAAAGTTTACAAGGATTGACAACTGATCCTTCTGTCATTAATGGAAGTTGGTACAAAGGCGAAACAATGCTGCAAGAAGCAATTGATATTAATCATGGATTTGAAGCATTTCATTATTATGTTTTGAAAATTATGCTCAGTGTATTCTTTTATAATTTTGACGCAGCGCATCAAGCGATGTTAGCAGCACCTGCCTATATTAGTGCTGCAACGGGTGGAATACCGCTAAAAGCTTATAATTTTTATGGCTCATTGGCACGCATTGCGCTTTGTGAAAATGCTACGACCGCTGAAAAACGTGCACATCTAAAGATAGTCGCTGCCAATCAAAAACAATTAAAACACTGGATGAAGTCCGCCCCAGAAAATTGCTTACATAAATATTATTTAGTAGAAGCAGAGTTGGCGCGTCTTCATAAAAAAATTGACTATGCAGAAAAATTTTACGACAAAGCTATGCAGCTTTCAAAACAATATGAATTTGTTCAAGAACACGCATTAGCAAGCGAACTTGCTGCCAAGTTTTATCTGGCGGAAGGTAAGGAAATGGTTGCAAAAGGCTATATGACAGAGGCCTATTATAGCTATACCAAATGGGGCGCTGTTGCAAAACTACGCCATTTAGAATCTAATTATTCACATCTATTATCCCAAACACCTACATCGTCAGCATTAGCTGCGGGGACAATACAAGGTTCGATTACAAATTACGCTTCTGAATCACTGGATTTGTCCACGGTTGTTAAAGCATCCCAAACGATTGCGCGTGAAATCGTACTCGCTGATTTGTTAAAACAATTAATGAGTTTTTTGATTGAAAATGCAGGGGCACAGAAAGGCTATTTATTGTTAGAGAAAGAAGGCCGTTGGACTATTGAAGCTTCGGTTGATGCAGATAAAGTCACGGTGCTGCAATCACTGCCATTTGAAAATGAAATGCCACAGTCAGTCATTCAATATGTGATTCACAGCAAAGAATCGGTTGTGCTAGATGATGCAACTACTGCTAGCCAGTTTAATTCGGATCCCTATATTTTGCATGTTAAACCAAAATCTATTTTATCTATTCCACTGTTGAATCAAGGCGTTTTAAGTGGCGTTCTTTATCTTGAAAATAATTTAATGACAGGCGCATTTACACAAAATCGTGTGGACTTATTAAATTTATTGTCTACACAAATTGTCATTTCTATCGAAAATGCAAGGCTCTATACCGGTATGAAAAATCTGAATTTAGCCTATGAACGATTTATTCCAAAAGAATTCTTGAGTGCGTTAGAAAAGAAAAATATTATCGATGTTAAATTGGGTGATCAAGTGCAAAAAGATATGACTGTTATGTTCTGTGATATTCGAAATTTCACAGCTATTTCAGAAAAATTAACCCCGCAAGAAAACTTTGCCTTTGTAAATAATTTTTTAAGCCGACTTGAGCCTAGCATCAGTGAATTTGGTGGCTTTATTGATAAATATATTGGTGACTCAATTATGGCAATTTATCCATCCAATACAGATTCTGCGTTGACGAGCGCTATTAATATGCTAAAAGTTT
>JBDTIZ010000069.1:0-3568 GCA_039936115.1 Gammaproteobacteria bacterium | reverse complement strand
GCATCAAAACCAATATAGGCAAAGAAGATAAACCCGGCGCCATTTACAATGCCTTGCACACCAAACGGTAAAAAGGGATGCCAGTTTTTAGGTTCAAAATAAAATGCACCAATCCCAATGAAAAGTGCGATGACAGCTAATTTTATGAAGACAACAATCTTGTTGAATTTTGCACTGGTTTGCATGCCAAGAGAGAGAATACAGGCAAGCATGGCAATCACACCCATAGCCGGCAAATTCACAATTCCACCATTGAATGGGTCGGTTACGAAGGCTTTAGGCAGTATAATGCCCATGGCTTGCAGAGTGCTCTGGAGATAGCCGCCCCAACCAATCGAGATAGTGGCTGCGTCCATACCGTATTCTAATAACAAATCCCAACCGATAATCCAAGCAAGCAGTTCTCCAATGCTGGCAAACGCATACCCATAAGCACTTCCACAACCACCTACGCTTGATGCAAGTTCAGCATAGGCCAATGCACTGAAGGCACAGGCTATACTTGCTAATAAATAAGAAAAAATAATGGCAGGACCTGCTTGTGTAGCAGCTGCAATTCCAGTCAATACAAAGATGCCAGCACCGATAATGGCGCCAATACCCAGTAGAGTTAAGTCGGTTGCTGTGAGGCAACGGTTTAACGCTAAGCTCTGATTTTGTTTATCATTCATGGGCTTAAGGCGAAACAAACTTCTAAAAAAAACCATAAAATCCTCTGATAAGATTATATATTATGAGCACATTTTAACCTATTTTAGGCAGTAAAATATAAAGAAATTTGCGGATATTAGCTACTGATAATTTTTCCCTCCTCTCCCGGCGCGCTTTTTGTGGGAGGAGAGTGTTATGGGGAGGAGGGTTATAAAGCATCCGTAATAACGCTAAAGTTGGTGAGTATCACAATCCATGATTTAATGACTTAATACTACTTCGAATGGATTCGCTAATCTATGCAGCCTAATGCAAACATAAACTCAAGACAAACTATATCCGCTGAGTTAGTTCATCTCCTTTATAGTCAGGCAAATCCAGCGATTATGGGTTCTCTGCTCGTTGCAACCTGTTTGCTCTATGCACTTTATAACGTCGTTTCAAATCAGGTTGTCATGAGTTGGTATGGGTTAATGCTAGCGATTTCTTTGGCGCGTATCAGTATCGTAAAACTTTATTTAAAAAATCCACCTACCTCACTTGAAGATACAAAATTCTGGCGCAGATTGTTTATTGCTATGGCTGCTTGTGCCGGAGCCAGTTGGTCATTGGCAACGATTTTGTTGATACTCGCAGGTACCGAGGATCAAATTTTTATTGCTTGTGCGTTTGCGAGTGTCTCAGCCGGTGCTGTTCCATTTTATGCTGGCAACCGCGCGGCGTGTGCGGTTTTTATCACTCCTATTTTGTTGCCTTTTTCTGTGTGGTTATTAATACAACCAAATTCATCGCATCCTATATTAGGTTTGTTAGCTTTGCTTTATCTCGGTTTATTACTGATATCTTCACTCCGAACGCACAAAGTCATTTACAACGCAGTGAAGTTGAAATTTGAAAATCAAGAATTAGTTAACAATTTGTCTGCAGCAAAAAAATCTATGCTTGAAGAAATTAACGAAAGAGAGTTAGCTGAAAAATTATTAAAAGAAAGTGAGGAACAATATCGCTTAGTAACAGATGCCTTGCCTGTATTAATCGCCTACATCGATAATACCTTGCATTTTCGTTACAACAATAAAGTGTATGAAAGCTGGTATCAAAAACCGTTAACAGAAATTACTGGTAAATCAATCAAAGAAATTGTAGGTGATAATGCATTTGTCACCTTCAATGAAAATTATCAGAAAGTATTGGCTACGAACAAACAAGTCACCTTCGAAACCATTTTACATATGAATAACGAAAACGAACGCTATGCTAGCGTGACGTTAATACCGCATATGCGCAACGGTAAACTCGATGGCATATTTTCATTGATGGGTGATATGACACCGCGAATTAATTATCTTGCAACACATGATTCTTTGACGGATTTGCCGAATCGTAGTTTATTCAATGCACGGTTTTCACACTCGTTGGAGCGTGCACATGCTTACCAGAAAAAAATTGCTCTGTTCTTTCTTGATCTAGATCACTTCAAAAATATAAACGATACATTAGGCCATGATCTGGGCGATCAATTACTCATTAAAGTCACTGAACGAATTAAAAAACATTTACGTGATGAAGATACACTTGCTCGTTTAGGTGGCGACGAATTTACGATTTTACTTTACGATGTTTCGCCTGAAGAAATTATTGTAATCGCCAAAAGAGTTTGTGATGCTTTTTCCTTGCCGTTTCATTTAGGCGCGCATGAAGTTTTTATCACAACGAGTATTGGAATTAGCATTTATCCAGACGATGGTTCTGATATGCAAATCTTATTAAAGAATGCTGATATTGCTATTTATCGTGCGAAAGAACAGGGACGAAATACTTTTGTTTTTTATACCGCAGAAATGAACAACAATATTATTCGTAAGAGTTCGATTGAAATGTGTTTGCGAAGTGCGCTAGAAAAAAAAGAGTTATCGATTCTCTATCAACCTATCATTAATGTATTAGAGAATACAGTTTCTTCTTTTGAAGGATTGTTGCGCTGGAATCATCCTGCGTTCGGTTTAGTGAAACCGATTGAGTTTATTCCTATTGCAGAAGAAAGCGGGTTAATTGTGCCAATTGGCGAATGGGTTTTTAGGCAGGCGTGTTTTGAATGTTTGGCGTTACTAAAGATGAAAAATGTTCCTGAAAAAATGCGTTTCTCAATCAATATATCAGCGAGACAATTTAGGGAGCAGAATTTAGTTGATTCGTTTATTGATATTCTCAAAGAAACTGGATTGAGTGCGGAGTCTCTTACGCTTGAATTGACTGAAAGTTTAATTATGCATGATATTTGTCATAGTCTTAAGATAATTCAGGAATTTAAAAACCTAGGAATGGCAATTTCAATTGATGATTTTGGTACAGGTTATTCAAGTTTAAATTATTTGCGACGTTTTCCAATTGATATTATTAAAATTGATCGATCGTTTATTACGGATCTTACGAAAAATCCTGAAGATGCTTCGATTGTAAAAGCGATTATTGCAATGGCGCATAGTTTGAAAATGAAAGTAGTTGCAGAAGGGGTGGAAACGCTGGAGCAATATGATTTTTTAGCTGAGTGGCAATGTGATGAATTACAAGGCCATTTGATTTCTTTGCCGTTGGCGTTTGTTGATATAGATACTTTTTTACAAAATCCAATAGTGACAGCGCAGCGTGCGAATCAGCGAGTTAAGAAGCCTGTGGTTGTGAAAGCTACGCATGAGTGAATCGCTGTAGTTATCGCAGTATTTCTACAAATCAAAACAGACGCCAAGCTGGATCCCGCGGACAAGCCGCGGGACGACGGCGAGGGCGGGTGCCACCTCGCATTTGCTTGATCCTGTCACCCCACACTTGCTTGATCCTGTCACCCCGCACTTGTTTAATCCTGTCACCCCGCACTTGTTGCGGGGTCTGGAATCAAAAGCATAAAAAAGTCATTAAA
>JBDTIZ010000068.1:0-4223 GCA_039936115.1 Gammaproteobacteria bacterium | reverse complement strand
TTGTATTCCAGACCCCGCAACAAGTGCGGGGTGACAGAGTAAGATGCGGTTACAGTGCTTTCTCAAGAGTGTTTAATATCTATGCTGATTTACCGGATGCTAGTGCGCCTTCGCGGGAATGACAGCCTAAAGAGCCGGAGGTGAGAGATGCACAGAAAGATTTTCATCTTCCTCATCAGCATCACTAATACTCGGAAGCGCAACGGAATTTTTCTTAGCCATTTGTTGAAGCAATGTGCCCGAATAAGAGCTTGCTTCTTTAACCCTACATATTTTTTTACGTCTCTCTTTAAAAGTATGCTGCGTCACTTCTTCAAGATCCGTCAAATCTTTGATAAATGTTTGCAAAACATAAGACTGATCAGATTTCTCTTCCACTGCCGCCTTATCTCTCAACTGACCTTGCGCTGCTTCTTTTAACGTGACGAAATTCTCTGATAAACTCTTTATCGTCTTTTCCAATTCTTGATACGTTAAGTTTGCCTTATGAAGATTTTCTTCATGGCGTCTCAAAATACCATTCATAAATTCAGAAAACTTCTCACAACCTTCGCGAATGACTTTGGGCAGCGCATTAATTGCTGCATCCTGACCAAAATAACCCAACAACTGGATTAGCACTATTGTCTCATACTGCACAAAACTATGGTGTTCCAAAGCTGACTGCAATAGGTTTAATGTGATATTTGTTTTTTGATTGAGCGGTAAACAATAAACAACATCGTCTCCACTAATTTGCTGATCTGACGCTTTAAACACATAATATCCTCTCCCTCTAGGTGTTGTTCTAGCATGGCCTCCTCTTGCATAACTAGGCTCTTTTGGCTCTATCAAACAATCAGGATTAATTGATATTCCAACGTAACAGCCGTTATTGATAAACTGATCCGCCACATCACCCGCATAGCCAGATGACATCATGTTAAATCTGTTATGAAGCGTCAGAACTGAATCATGCAAACCAACACGCGATAGACTGGCGAGAGAAGACCTGCCTTCTCTGATAGCTGCTAGATCCGCCATGAGCATAATAGGACATCGCATTGCTGCAAGAGATAAACTTGTTTGACTCGTATTAGTAACAGATGCAAAATCGTCTTTTACTGAAGACAAATCTTTTATTGATTCAACTGATTCATAAGCCAAAAATGTATAATAAATCTTCTTGCGGCCCTCTGACATAACACTTCCTTAGTTTAAAATTTTTAACGTCGGGAATTGTATATCAGATGTTGGCTTATCTTTATATTTAAACTTTACCAAAATAGGAATGAAAACAAAGAATTATTTCAACGGCAGAAACTGAGTGACCAAACGCTGTAGAGCAGAGCCCAAATAAATCCCAAAAATTGCTGTTCCAAAAACCATTAAAGCCACATAAACCGGTAACAATCCAACTGCAAGCACGTGAAAATGCTTAGTAAAATGACTAATGCAACACCAAGCAGAATTAATTGAAATTGGCAAAATATCATCCTGACGTAGTACGTAACAAATGAAGTACACTGCGGCAACCAAGCAAACCGCTTCGCCTAAATTTAATGTATGTCGCGTATTTATTTTTCGTTTATTTATCACAAAATTTACCTAACTAATTAGAGTTACTTATTATTCACTTTTTTTAATAAAGTCTTAATAGACTATGACTTCTGTCCTTGTAGGACAAAACACACAAAATCAGCGTTTTTCTTAATATTTATGAGAGAGATTGTAACGCTTTATCCTTAAGAAAAACTTAAGAACAGAGCCTATAAATAAAATTTTATAACTGAAATAATAGCTTAGCGCGTAAATCTTCTATTATAGAGTTTTTACGGGCCCTGAGTGGCCTGTGGAGGGTGCACTCCCCTTTGGCTTAGTGGAATGACTAAAAAACCCTGAGCCTCCACTGGTTTTCATAGAATCTGGAATATCCATCCCGCTCAACACCCTGTCTAATGCCTCTATCATGGCAGTTAAGGTATCTGAGATTGAGCCAAATGATGCTGTCATAGCCGCAACCGTTACGACAATTTCACCTAGAGCGGCAACTTTAGCCTTACGCTGTTTACTTGCCTCTCGATTAACTGGCTCTGATGAATTAGCTGCACTTTTAAGCGTACTAATGTATTCCTTACGAGTATCCTTATTAGTTAATTCCATATGTTTTGCCGATGTCATGCAACTTCGGAGATCTTTGCGGATTTCAGGATTTTTCAGCAATTTTTGATACGTCGCAGCCATTACACGATACCCTGCGTCGCATTCACTCAACAAGTGCCTTAAGCTCGCTTGCTTCCAAAGTTCAAAACCAGTGACAGATCCCATTTTATAAACAAAAGATCTCAGGGAAACAGCATCATCTTCTTTAAATTTTTTGATGGCAGCGGCAAGACGCGCTATTTGTTGTTGTAAGACTTTTTGTTGTTGTGCATCTTGTTCAAAGTTCAACAAGATAGTCAATCGAGTAATGAAAATTTCTGCTCGAATCTTAATATCTTTTAGTTCAAAGTCATTTTTGAATGCTTCCGGAATTTTTTTCAATGCTTCTTTTGCATATTCTTTCATTGCTGAATTATAAAAAGGCTTATGCAAGTTCAAACCAGAAATAGTTTCCCACATTTGTCGCGCATGGCGGAAATGAAAATCGCCCGCATGAAAATAATTAGGATGCTCTAGAATTAATTCATCTAATTTTTGATTTTGCTTAATCGCATAGAGCCCAGGACGTTCTGTTACCAAACTCATTCTAATTTCAAGCGCAAGATTTAGCATAGAGATTTGGCGAGCAAACAATTTCGCTTTGAGAAATTGCTTCATCTCTTGAACTAATGCATCTCTTGAGGTTTTATCGACGTATTGATTAACCTTCATTCCGAAATCTGCAGCCGTCGCGCGCAGGTCAGACAATCCATCATTATTGGTTGGATCTATAGTTGCTGCAAACTGTGCAGCTTCATCCATTGCAGCGTCAATGACTCGGCTTAATTTTTCTCGATCAAAATTTCCTTGGCGCTCAAGCTCATCTGCAAACTCTTCACAGATACGGAAAGCGCGTGGAAATTCACGAACATGATTTGTAGGTCCCACTATGGGTAAATGCCTTAAATGAGAATGCATATGCACTTCATCGTCAAGATGATAAAGTGCGGCGCCAAAATCAATTCTAACTAACCATTTCTTAGCATCCCCTCGAACCGTCACTACACCATAATTTGCAGTGTGCACATCAAAATCGCCCACCAAAACAGAAGCTACGGTAGTTTGAGCATAATTTTTAAATTCGCATTCGGATCCATCAGCGCCTGCAATTTGGCTTTCAAAAATGTCGTTAAATCCATGCTTAACAAAAAGTGATGGCATACCTAAAAATTTCGGACGATCTTCTGGTGGTGTCTCTCCAGCTCTTAAATATAATTCTTTATATAAATCGTTAAAATCATCGTAAAAATAAGAGGCCACATAACCAGAATTATCCGGCGCTGTGACAAAATTAACAGTTGCTGCCGAACCGCCTATCATGGCTTGCATTAATCTACTTGTTAATACTTCAATAATATTTTTTGAAGGCATTTTATCTTGTTTGATCAACGCTCTTTGTACGTCAAGCTCGCCATTCGGTGCTTGATAAACACAAGCAAATTCGCCGGTAAATTTTCCAGAATTGTTTGCGCCAGCACTTTTTCCCTTTAAATAAAGATAATCGTCCATGTTGCCGCTGAGTTGTCGGCAAACTTCAGCTTTACTTCTCGGTTGCTTGGCAAGCATAACGACGGGTCTATCTAAAATATTTGAATCAACTGTAGTGTCGCCGATTTTAGCGGAACAAATTTTCCCAGTGGCAGCCCACCATGCTTGGCTACTCACAACATCTGAAAAATCCACTTCGGATTGTGCAATAAGATCAAAAGAATCTTGGCGTAATTTTGTAAATCGTGCTTTTGTGCCTTTGCAAAACTCAATTGCTGCCTCGTATTTTGTTCTATCGCCAGGTGCTAAATCTTTTTCTTCTTTAGAGCCGATAGTTTTAATCAAGCCTTGGTGCAGCTCATTCATTTCGAATAATACTTTTAACTCATCTATCTTTGCTTTGATTGCGTCAATTTCTTCAGGTGTTTGGAGAGGCCTGTTTTGTAAAATTTGCAACATATCCGTCAAATAATCGACTTGCCTAGCGATAGTGTTTTGTTTGGCGATTTTTTCAAGCGTGCGGTTTGCTTTTTCTTGATTGGCTTTGGCATTGG
>JBDTIZ010000067.1:0-3862 GCA_039936115.1 Gammaproteobacteria bacterium | reverse complement strand
TAGGCGTTTTTTTGCCGTAATCCACCGTTGCAATGGTGGATTACGACGCAAAAAACGCGTCTAATCCACCCTACGTTTTGCAAATCGTATTAAATTTGAATCAAGCAATAACGCCTGCTTGTCAGCTAATCGACTAAGCTATTAATATCACTCAAACTCAGTTCCGCCCACTGCCCGCGCCGCAACATTCTAGGCAATGAAATCGTACCAAAACGAATTCGAATTAAACGACTCACTCCCACGCCTTGAGATTCCCACAAACGTCTAACCAATCGGTTGCGACCTTCTCGGACAACAACATGATACCAATGATTAGTGCTTTCACCGCCTGCATCAACAATTTGTTCAAAATGTGCAACACCATCGTCTAAGCGCACACCTTTTTTCATTCTTTTTAACATATCAGGCGACACTTCACCTTGAACGCGTACGGCATATTCACGATCAATTTCAGCTGAGGGATGCATAAGATGATTAGCAAGTTCACCATCATTCGTTAACAACAACACACCGGAAGTATTATAATCCAGACGGCCGATTGAAATCCAACGACCATTGCGAAGCATAGGTAAGCGATCAAAGACAGTGGTGCGACCTTCGGGGTCAGAGCGTGAGCAAATTTCACCTTCAGGTTTGTGATAAAGCAAGACTCGACATTTTTGCGCCGCATTTTTGATTAACTTAACTTCGCGTCCATCAACGCGTACTTTGTCTTCCGTAGTCATGCGGTCACCGAGTTTCGCAACAGCACCATTGACTGACACTCGGCCATCACGTAGCCAATCTTCAATTTGACGACGTGAACCAAGACCTGCATTGGCCAGGATTTTCTGAATTTTTTCACTCATTGGAATTAGCTAGCTCTTCTTCTAAGATCGCTGTTTTAGTGGATTCAGAGTTAGCTTCCGTGTCTATAGATTCTTCCGTGTGGGTTAATTCTAAATGGGTGGTGTGTTCATCTGGTGTAGATGATTCTTCGCTAGAGCTAGTTTCATCACTCAGCTCGAGTTGAATTTGCAATCTAGCTTCTTGGGTTTCCAAATCCTTCAACTCAGTGAGCGTCGGCAATTCGGATAAGCTTTTTAAATTAAAATGGTCAAGAAACTCTTTGGTTGTGCCATAAAGAGCCGGTTTGCCAGGCACTTCACGATGACCGATAACACGAATCCAGTCGCGTTCCAGTAATGTTTTTGTGATATGTGAGCTGACAGCAACACCGCGAATTTCTTCAACTTCAGCGCGGGTAACGGGTTGGCGATAAGCAATTAATGCCAGCGTTTCTAGTAAAGCTCTTGAATAACGTTGCGGACGTTCTTCCCACAGCCTGCTCAGCCAAGGGCTTAACTCTGTTTTGGCTTGAAATTGATAACCACTCGCCACTTCATTGAGTTCAATGCCGTGATTTTCGGCATAGCGTTCGCGCAAGACGGACAAAGCATTTTTGAGCTCAGTTGTGTCAGGCCCTTGACCTTCATCAAATAGCTTTAATAACTGGGCAACGGTTAAAGGACGCCCAGCTACCATCAAGGCGGCTTCGAGGATATTTTGTAATTGGTCGAAAGTCATAGTCATCGCTGCAGTTCGTTATGAATTGTGGCTGTATCTTAGCATATTTGATGGGGAGCGGGGAAGCTTGTGATGATGGTGTAGGGTAGTGTCATTCTCGCTCGCAATGACGGTATCAGGATGACAGCGTCTCAAATAAGTCGATAGTTAGTCATGGAGTCAGAACTTTTTATAACACTAATATCATTCAGTTCACTTTGCGGTAGGTCGTTTGCCTGGATAAAAAGCGTACTCAATGGTTGTTTTTTGCAGTTATCTTTGGCGCAGTTAACGACTTTATTTACAGTAATTAAAACCGCAATCACACAAACACCGCCTAATGCACTAGCGGCTGCCACTTCCTTCAGGAATAAGTGAGTTGCAGTATAGATAGCATGGCCCAAGAGGTTGGTTAGAATGCTAAATGTAACGCCGGTAATCATGAGTGTAGGGATGCTGTCATATTTTAACTGATCGAGAGTGTTTTCCTGACCTGCGTCGATGCAGCCAGTCGAAGCTAATACTCGTCCAATGACGAGTAGTGCTGGTATCATGACGCCGCCGCCAATCGCGCCCGAAATCGCACTGTCTGCAGCTTTATCGACACCATTCAGAAGAAGAGTGCCTACGGTATTTGTAACTGATGATGTTGCAGATGAGAGAAGAGTTGTTTTTGCGGCGTTGCTAAGTAATTGACAAATTTTTCTTAAGTTCATAGAAAAACCTCATGTTAATTAGAACTCTTTGTCGGCAGCGTGGATTTAATCGTGTTGTCCAGTACCTGCTTTTAAATGGATAGGTGCAAAAGGTGCGGTTTGAACAAATTCAATTAAGTGATCTTTTAATAATTCAAGCATCGCCAAAAAAGTCACGATGACGCCAGAGCGGCCTTCGCTAGGTGTAAAAATACTGGAAAATGTGACGAATTCTTTATCTTGTAATGCAGTCAATATGCGGGTCATGCGTTCTCGCACAGAGAGTGGTTCGCGGTGAATTTGATGGCTGGCATGCATTTCGGCGCGCTTTAAGACGTCGGAGAGTGCCATCATTAATTCTTGTAAGGTGACGTTTGGCTGTGGTTTTTCGAAGGCAATTTCTTGGATCTGTGCACTTGCTGTAAACGTATCACGACCATGACGTGGTAAACGATCGATTTGTTCAGCAGCTTTTTTGATGCGTTCGTATTCTTGTAGCCGTCGAATCAGTTCGGCACGGGGATCTTCTTCTACGCCTTCGGGATTATTCGGACGGGGTAATAACATTCTTGATTTAATTTCAGCAAGCATTGCAGCCATGACTAGGTATTCAGCAGCAAGCTCTAAGGAAATTTCTTTCATTAATTCAACGTATTCCATGTACTGACGTGTGACTTCAGCAATGGGAATATCTAAAATATCGAGGTTTTGTTTTTTAATCAGATAAAGCAACAAATCCAGCGGCCCTTCAAATGCGTCAAGAAACACCTCCATCGCGTCAGGCGGAATGTAGAGGTCTTTCGGCATAGCAGTGACTGCTTGTCCGCGCACCAAAGCAAAAGTTGCTAGGTTTTCTGTCGGTTCAGTTATTTCAAGGTTGCTCATCTGGGGTATCTTACATAAGATGTGACCCTTGATAAAGTAGAAATATTGCCCATGAATAGAAATTTTGTAATTAATGCTGTTGAAGTTTTGCGAGCGGGCGGTTTGGTTGCCATGCCGACGGAAACCGTTTATGGCTTAGGTGCTGATGCACGTAATGTTTCAGCCTTGCGAAAAATTTTTCTGGCAAAACAACGCCCTATGAATCACCCTTTAATTGTTCATCTAGCCGAGATTTCACAGTTAGAAGAATGGGCAGATGACATATCAGAAACCGGTTTATTATTGGCTAAAGCCTATTGGCCAGGACCATTAACCCTGATTTTTAAAAAAGCGCCTGGAGTGAATGATTTGGTGACAGGAGGACAAGAAACCATTGGTTTGCGCATCCCGCATCATCCCGTTGCACAGGCTTTGCTGCAAGCATTTGGTGGAGGAATCGCAGCGCCTTCGGCCAATCGCTTTGGCAGAATTAGTCCGACCACGGCCAAGGCAGTGTATGAAGAATTGGGGGATTCCGTTGATTTAATTTTAGAAGGTGGACAGTGTTCAGTGGGAGTGGAATCAACGATTGTGGATGTAAGTGGTAAACATCCTACTATTTTGCGCCCGGGAATGATTACTGCAGCGAATATCGAAGAAGTTTTGCATAGTCGTGTGATAGATAAACCACAAAGTGCACCGCGTGTGTCCGGATCGATGGAATCTCATTATGCGCCTGCAACCAAAATACGTTTGAT
>JBDTIZ010000066.1:0-56162 GCA_039936115.1 Gammaproteobacteria bacterium | reverse complement strand
GTCAAGGTAGGTGGAAAATCATATTGTGATAAATCATGTTCACTGCTAGACAGTTTTGACGCAATTATTTTGCAGCCAGGGCCTAACAAATTTCTCATCACATCGACGGGTAGATTATTCAACAAACCGCCGTCAAGATGAAGTTGACCATTGATGACGACGGGTGGAACAACACCTGGCGTTGATGCACTGGCTCTTAAAGCTTGCCAGAGTAAACCCGTTCTATGCACCTCTTCTCGGTTTTCAGCTAAATTAGCGGAAATACAAAAGAAAGGAAGCCACATATTTTCAATTCTTGTATCATTAAAAAAGTTTATAGCCGATTCAGTAATAGGATTTGAACTTAGTAAAGAAACAATCGGCCAAACTAAATGGCGATACGAAAGAACGTCATAACACTTTTCTAACATCCATCTGAAATTTTTATCAATTTTGTCAAATCGTGTATTCAATATAAAGCTCGCAGCTGCAAGTGCACCAATACTGGTGCCACCCACCGCATCAATATCAATATTTTTTGCCATTAATGCTTTTATCACACCAATGTGCGCAAGACCTTTTGCGCCACCACCACCAAATACGACACCCACCGCAGAACCATTCATAAATCGGCATAAACGTTGAAAATCTTCATGTCGATTTTTACGTACATGATGATGCAAATGAAAATCTAATTTTTGACTTAACCAAGCATTTGTACGTTTAGGTGTTTTCGTGCCATCGGGATAGACTAACACCAAAAATAATTTGACATGAGGAAAGCTGGAAATAATTTTTAAGACTTGAGTAGCAAATTCGTCGATGTGAACTTCTTTAGTGCCATCGGCAACTAAGTAAAATTTGCTAACTTTTTCTGTGAGATATTGTAATGCAATTTTCTCAATTGTCTCGAGGAAAAAAACATGTGTTTTTGTGCCATCTTTTTCTGAAATGCGTTCTAATTTTAAATATTCATGTGGATCGGTGGGATTTTTTGAAATGAGTTTCATGGGTTTAAGCTGTGACACATGTTCTTCAATTTGTTGTCTGAAAGATGTAAAATCAAAATTCTGGGTGGCAGGAAATAAAACTGAATTTTCAATTAATTTTTCACCTTGCAGCAGTTTAATTGTCTGTAATGCACGATTAATAATAGGATCTACAGTTGTTAATAAAACCGAAGTATACTTTTGGCATAATTGTCTAAAGATAGGACTTGGTAATCCAACTAATTCTGCTTCTTCTAATACGCCAATCGTTAAGCTGCGAGCGAAGCCCGATAACACACCAAGTTCTCCAACTGTTTCACCCGGCCCAATTACTCCAAGTGTTCTATATTCGCCTCGGGCTGTTGTTAAAACGGCGGATAATTTACCTTTGACGACAATGTAAATGTAGTCAGAATCTTCGCCTTGACGAAAAAGTATTTTACCTGCGCTTAGTTTCACTTGTTTAAAGTGTGGAAGCAGTTGAATAATGCGAGTTGCTTCTACGCTGATGAATACTTTAGCTCGCTTGATGGCTTCTAAAAGGTTGCGATCTGCATCGGATAATTTATTTACTTGAGCTAAGGTTTCAGCTTCAGTGTCCAGTACAGGTTCTTCAAATAATCGTATCGTCTTTAACGAACGAGTAATAATGGGTTTAACAGTATCAAGCAAGATAGTAGGGTATTCCTGACAAAGCTTTTTGAAGTGCTCAGAAGACATTGCAACTAATTCAGTATCAATATCCGCTCGAATAGTCAAACTGCGCGACTCGCCAGATAATGCACCAAACTCACCAATGGGTTCAGGCGGTTCAATAATTCCAATTGTTTTAAACGTGCCAGTTGAAGATACGAAGAAGGCAGATAATTTACCGCTGATAACGACATAAACAAGATTAGAGTCGTCGCCCTGGTTAAATAGGATTTGGCCTTTTTCGAGTTTAATTTTTTTTAGGTCTGGAAGTAATTCAATAATTTTGGATTCAGGCAGTGTGCTAAATACACCGCATTGTTTAATCGCTGAGGTAATAATGTCATTCAATGCATTAGGCATAACTATCCATATATTCATGAATGTCTAATCATCATTTTACTGCTATTTCGTGAGTAAGGCGAGTAATAAGCGCATAAGCCAAGCGCGGCGCGGCGGACCAGTCGCTTAAGATGCCCCTTTTCTTCCCCCACCCACCACCGTCATTGCAATGACGGTGGTCAATTCGGACGTAGCTTGTCAGTAGTCGCAAATATCATCTTAATTTTTATTACCAGAATACGTAACTACAGACTTAGAAATATCCATCACTTGCTGAGCACCATTCATAGTAAATGTTTTAATATCTTTCGCATTCAAATCAAACGAGTTTAAATTCACCATTTTAATCGTTTGATCGTCAAAAGATCTGAAGTAAAATTTCAAATTTTGCGGATCTCTCACTACCGTGGCTAATGTATATTCCGGAATCATGGTTGTACCTTGATCTTGACGTACCGCTCCAATCGGAATATCAAACTGATTCAATAAATGAAATACTCGAAATACAGAGAGTTCTGCATTATCCGCGGGAATAACAGCGCTTGAAAAAACAGCGGCGCGCACAAAACGTGAAGGCGGGGTAAAATCCCCTGGCAATCCGTGTAGTCCGGAACCCGAACCGAACTGTTGTAACTCAACACCATTAAAATTAATCGGCGCGACATTGACTGTCGAAAGATTGACATAATTAGCTAAATTTGTCATATGCCAATCAAATGTAGGAGAATTAGTAAAAACACCCAATGGGTTATCATAAACTTTTAATTGCCCATTGATCGGTTCAATCACAATACTTTTACCCGTTTTATCGTAAACAATATAATGAAACGGCGGTAAAACAGGCCAACCTTTTGGAGTTGTTGGTGCGATAACAACGGATTGTAGTCCTTGCTTTACTTCATCAACCGTCGCAAATTGCGTCAAAATCCAGTTTGAAAATTCTGTAGGCGATAACGCTTTCTTTTTGTTATCTGGCGTAATCTTCGCATAGCTTGCATAACCCGGAAAATAAAAATCTCCTATCGCCAAGCCTTTCTCATTAATGCCATCTGCGATTGCTGCTTCGCCAAACATTCCACCGCCAACCGCACCATATTTGGACGTATAGACAAGACCCGCAGTTCCATCAGGTAACGTACCTTTAAATTGATAATTTCTTGGAACAATAACTCCACCTAGCTCTAGATTTAATCCAAACTCAATAGTGCGACCATTTACAATAGATCCATCTTTGGCTTTAATCTGAATGCCAGTACATCCCCAAGCTAAATTTATTGTGCTGCAAAATAAGAGGAGTAATGTTAATAACCAAAATAAACTATATCGATTTGATATTGTCATAAACTATCCTTGTTTGAGTCTTGGTTTTAGTAAAGAGGTCTTGTAATAGTGTTTTTATAGGGACAAATTTTTTCTGAGTCAGCTGTATTATTACGTAAAACAAGAAATGTAATAAGATCTAAAATAAAATTAGCAGCGCTACAAGAATTTAAGAAGAGTCCTTCCACGTTTTCGGCAGCACTACTGCTTGCCAGAATTACAAATTTACCACGATTAATTTGATAAGGAAGAACGCCACCTAAGTTCGTTTTGCGAGAGGCAACACGAAATTCTGATTTAGGCGGCACATTAAATTGCGCCAAAAATCCAGCAGGGGACCATTCACCTTTTTGTAGCATTGATTTAAATGCAGGTTTTTCAATTTCTTCATAAAGTTTTTTAATCCCGCCCCATAATGTTATGCCAATACCCCAAGAATGATGATAGAGAGTAGGATTATTTCCCACCTTTGTTGCCATATATTTTTTCGCCTTTTCAAATGCATCACGATCAGGAAAAAGTACAGACTTCAGTATATGAGCTTTGGCAGTCACAAATACGTCCTGACATTCAAGAAACTTTAAATCAATGGTAATTTTGTCATTCCATTGATGTAGAACCATCGTAATCAATTCGATTCTTGCTTGTGCTTCAAGATCGGGAGTATACAGCTCCTTGTTTTTAGCTGAGCTAATATAGCGTAATAATGCCGATGATTGATCATCCATAGATTTCAATTGTTGGAGAACAGCGTTTAGCTTTTCCCAGGTTTCTTGTCTTGCAGCCTTCCTTTCCTCAGAAGGAGGATAAGTATCATGATCTTTAAGATGGATAAATAGATTTTGATCATTGCCATCTGGATGCTCGTACAGCAACGAAACAATATAACGAATTCTTGAGGGCAGTTGAGGGTGATTGGGTGTATCAATCATACCAAAAGACAAATCACCCGATTCTTCTGCTTTAAAAATCTCAGTTTGGGTGTTCAGGATGATAGGAAAGCCAGGAATAATTCGTGGTAAAAACTTTAGAAGCTTATTCATGGGACCATACTCCATTCTATAAATAATCATAACATTGATTGTAAATAGGCGTAATAACTTAAGTTATTATTTCATATGCAAATGATAATAGCGAATCTGAAAAGACTGTCTTATAATTAAATAACACAATACATCTAAAATGCGCTAAGCTATTTAAGAAAGTCTAAAGGATGTAGCCATGGACCCCTCCCAAAAAAAGGTTTCTATTTTAAAGAGAAAACTTCTCCAAATGCGAATTGCATTTTTTCAATACTTATTAACCCATTTCAAAGTCTTGTGGTATATCTTCTTAAATACGCCGGGTTTAAAAAAATATTCACGGCGCTTTTTATATAATCTAGTTGGAAGTGGCGCTGTTTATCCTTTTCCTTACACCACCAAACATCCTTACGTGACGGTAGATGGCATCGAAGATTATAGTTATTACGCACGTATGTTGCCTGAAAAACCCCGCGCCGCCGATTATAAATATCCCCCCGTTGATGAGTTAGTCAAAGATATTTTTTTAAGAAGACATAAGTCTGATTCATCACAGCATACGGATCGAAACAGCAGTTTATTATTTGGGGGTTTTGCGCAATGGTTTGCCGCAGGATTTCTATTAACAGATCCTACTCATCATGGGCGTTCTGGGCTCTATCCAACAAGTACAGCAAATGTAAATACAGTGTATGGTAATGATGAAAAAACCCGCCGTGTTCTGCGATCCATGTCTGGAGGAAAACTTAAAAGTCAAAAAATCAATGGCCAAGAATATCCTATGTATATAAAAGATTTACCTGAAATCAAAGAATCTCCTTTAATGAGTGCTTTTTTGCAAAGAACGGCAACACATGCAGCTATAAATAATACTGATAGAGGCGTTATTGATTCTGAGACATTATTTGCATTTGGCCAAATTCAAATTAATTCAACGCCTGGTGCAATGGTTTGGGGAATCGTTTTTTTGCGAGAACATAATCAAATTTGTGATGAGTTACAAAAAATATATCCCGATTGGGATGATGAGCGCTTGTATCAAACCGCACGAAATATTTGCACGCTGATATTAAATAAAATTGTTGTGGTAGACTACATCGGACGACACAATGGACATCATTTAGCAATGGATATTCCATTTTCGCCTGAAGTATTAACAGGTCCACAGTGGTCTTTTGGCAGTGTGACACGTGTTCCAATCGAATGGAATCATCTGTATCGCTTCCATTCATTCGTACCAGACACGATGAAATTTAATAGCAAGGAAATGCCAATTGCATCCGTGTTATATCGACCTGATTTCGTCGTACAACATGGATTGGATGCCGTAGTTGATCAGTTATCAAGATATCCCATTTGTCCTTTTGGACCACAAAATACGCCATTTTTCTTGCTGCCTGCAGAAAAAAATACAATTGAAGCAGGGCGTCAAGCTAATTTAGCGACTTATAATGATTATCGAGAAAGAATGGGTTTGCTTAGGGCATTAAGTTTTGAAGAGATCAACCCAGATCCATCGGTGGTTGAAGCACTGCATAAGCATTATAAATCTGTCGATGATGTAGAATTTTATGTTGGTTTAATCGCAGAAAAAGTTCAGAAAGATAGGCTTTTTCCTATGTTATTACAAAGAATGTTATCATGTGTTGCATTCAAAATAATTTTATTACAACCATGGCTTGCACCTAGTGTCTGGAAGCGGCGAGATGAGATGTTAATGCCTTTTGGTTCGAAACGATTAGATGAAACTTCAATTCAATCCTTGTTTTATCGACATGTCGCAAATGAAACCTATGTCTCATTTTTTCTGCCGAGATAAATTTAACTATGAGCTCAATACAAAAAATAATTAAAGAAAAATTTCGAAAATTTGTATTGGGAAATAAAGTAAAAAAAGTTTTAAAAAAAACCGGCTTATTTGAGCATTTAAACAGAAAAGAATTTAAGAAATTGTATCAAGCTGCTAAAAAAGTAAGTTTTTCATCAGGCGAATTAATTTTAAAAGAAGGCGAAATAGGCGATTCTTTTTTTCTGCTAGAAAAAGGCGAGGTTTGTGTTTTCAGTATTAATGCTGAAGGTGAAGAAATTCCATTGTCTTGTTTGAAAGAAGGCAGTTTTTTTGGCGAGCAAGCATTGGTGGATGAAAGCTTGGGCCGACGTAATGCAAGCATCAAGGCATTAAGTGATGTAGAACTTTTAAAAATTTTCTATTCTGATGTGCACCCTTCATTATATGAAAATCAACAGTTGAAAAAAATCCTTAAAACTATCGGTCATGAACAGTTAATCAAAAAGATACTGACTAAATCACCACTTTTTCAATCGATTCCTGAAAATTTATTTAACCAACTGACGGGTCGTGTCTATCAATATCCAGATAAGCACGTTATTTTTTCTCAAGGTGACGAGGCACACCATGTGTATTTTATCATGTCTGGTGAAGTAAAAATTTACCTGAAATATGAGAAAGAAACCGCTGATGTTGTTGTTAAGATAGGACAAGAACAACTATTCGGTGAGTTAGGTGTTCTAAAAGGAATAACGAGAGAAGGCACTGCTATTACATGTGGCGAAACTGAGCTTTTAGTTGTCGAGGGTAAAATTTTCTATGATGTATATTGGGCAAATCCACGTTTGCAAACATGGGTAGAAGCTATGCAACGCATGTATGCAATTCCTCGTCGTGGTATTGTGTCTTCGGCTGCGAAAAGTAAATTTCTGGATTTGGATGCAATAAAAACCACTTATGATTTTGATAATCGACAAATAATCGCACTGCAGGCTTTAGGAAAAAACATTTTTACGATGATGGAAGTGAAAGAGATAAAGCTACCACAAGTATTACGATATGAAGAACCATCAGGGATTACACGTGAAATAATTCTTGCTGATGATAAACTGATTGGCATCACAAGCATTGGAATATGGGAGCAGTTAAGTCATGCGTGTAGTTTACTATTAGATAATAAAGCAATAAAACCCTTGGAAATTAAATTATTCCAAAAAACAGGCAACTTCGTTCATGAAAAAGCTGTTAATAATTTCAATGACGATGAAATATTTTGTTATTGCATGAGAATTAAAGTAGGTACGATAAAAAACGTGATACGTACTGGTCTAAAAGAGCTTGAAGAGGTATCTAAGGTTACCGGTGCTGGAACTGTCTGTGGTGCTTGCCGATATAAAATAAACGAATTTTTAGGTAAAGCGGAGTGGACACTGGTTTATATAGACAAAGTCATTCCTTTAACACCATCAATTCACTTGTATCGCCTTAAACCGCATCAAAATAAAATATTATCTTACCAACCTGGCCAAATAGTCATTATTCAGGCTTTGATAGAAGATCATTGGGTAGAGAGATATTATTCTTTAATATCCGTTCCAGATCATGATGAATACTACGAAATTGTAGTTAAAGAAGAGCCGCATGGATATTTTTCTCACTGGCTCTTTCTGAATGAGGCGGAAGAACCATTGATACGTGTATCCAAACCACAAGGAAATTTTACGATTGATGTAAGGTCGAATTCTCCCATCGTGTTTTTTGCAGGCGGTATAGGAGTTGCTCCTGCAGTCGCATTCGCGCGTTCATTAGATGTCAAAAATTATCAGGGAAAATTTCATATTGATTATTCAGCGGATACTGAAAAAGAATTAATTTTTTCAGATGAATTTTTAACTATAGAGAAATCACATCCTAATTTTAGTGTTCATTTTAGAAAAACGGATGAAGATGGTATTTTAACTGAAGATAAAGTAGCTAAAATACTAGCTGAATTTCCTGGAGCAAAATTCTATGTTTGTGGTCACAAACGATATCAGATGGCAATTGAGACTCTGCTGAAATCGCAAGGCATAACTCAAGAGAGAATTCATATTGAGACTTTTTTACATGCGGGTAGTTTAAGCTAAGGAATATTTCAATGGAATTGATAGCTTATGAAATTGTTTATGTCACTGGATTTTTGATCTTTTTACTGATAACACATGAAATATTACTATTTGCTTTTATATAATAATCGCCATTTAAATTCGCGATGAATTAAAGTGTCAGTATCACCAACCTTTTTGTAGGGATGCCTATGAAAAATATCTGCATCTCCCTCGGCTCACTATAAAACAACTCGAAGCGTTTGAATTATTCGATTCTATTTCGAAACGAAACGATGTCGCTTTTGAAATAAAAGTAGAGCCAGGTGATCTAATATTTATTAACAATGAAAAACTTTTACATGGTAGAACGACATTTAATTATCCTGAGAATCAAGCTGTTCGACATTTATTAAGAATATGGCTGAATACCTCAGCAATTAAACACACTTTTCCAAATTATTTGGGCTATAGTTCTCCTGAAGAGAGCCGCTAGTGTTTTTTTCATGCCCCGTAAAAGCATGCTAGCATGATAACAATCAGTGCAGATCAACTGTGAAACACGCGGAGATAAATATTAGCAAAAAAATCAGCGCCACATGTTGCAATGTAAACGCTGATTTTCAACAAACTCGAGTCTGTAAATTTTCCTGTGTAAACGGTCATAGTGTACTATAACGTAAATTTTTATGGACTATGACTATGAAAGTAGAATTAATAGATGAATTGCTAAAGGGCTGCACGACTCAAGAAGATGTTTTTGGTGAAAATGGTATTTTTAAGAAGCTAGTGAAAGCAATTTCAGAGCGCGCCTTACAAGCAGAATTGACGACGCATCTTGGTTATGAAAAGCACGAAATTAAAGGTAAAAACACAGGTAATTCACGTAATGGAATGAGCTCTAAAACACTAAAAGGTGAATTTGGTGAGGCGGAAATAGCCATTCCCCGTGATCGTGCAGGCACATTCGAACCACGATTTATTCCCAAAGGTGAAACTCGTTTTGATGGTTTTGATTCTAAAATTTTATCAATGTATGCGCGCGGCTTAACCACTCGTGATATTCAGGCTCAACTGCAAGAGCTTTATGGTGTTGAGGTGTCTCCAACATTAATTTCAAACGTCACTGATGCCGTTCTAGATGAAGTAAAAGTATGGCAATCTCGGCCACTCGATCGTGTTTACCCAATTATTTATTTTGATGCAATTGTTGTTAAGATCCGCATGGATAAACAGGTTATCAATAAAGCTATCCATCTTGCGTTGGGAATTAACATGGATGGAGAAAAAGAATTATTGGGCATGTGGTGCAATGTGACAGAAGGTGCAAAATTCTGGCTTTCTGTTTTAACTGAATTAAAAAATCGCGGCCTGCATGATGTGCTAGTGTGCTGTTGCGATGGATTAACAGGCTTTCCTGATGCGATTGAAGCAGTTTATCCGAAGGCTAAAGTTCAACTTTGCATTGTCCATTTGGTCCGTCAATCGCTGCGATTTGTGGGCTGGAAAGAGCGTAAAGCTGTCGCTGCTGACTTGAAGCGGATATACGGCTCTGCAACCCTTGATGAAGCAGAAATGGCACTCACTGCCTTTGCTGACAAATGGGACACTCAGTTTCCAACGATCAGTCAAATTTGGCTGCGTCATTGGGAAAATATCACACCATTTTTTGACTATCCGCCTGAAATTCGTAAAGTGATTTATACTACCAATGCAATTGAATCAATGAATATGACTTTACGAAAAGTTATGAAAAACAAACGCATGTTCCCCTCTGATGAGGCTGCGTTTAAACAAATTTATCTAGCCTTGCAAAATATTTCGAAGAAGTGGACAATGCCGATTCGCGATTGGAAACCGGCATTAGCTAGGTTTATGATTGAATTCGAAGGTAGAGTTTAATCAATGAGACGGCCGTTTACACAAAATATTTTTCATACTCCTATTAGTGGAGTGATAGCCTGCTTATTTGTTATTATAAAATGCAATTACGGCGGCACAAATTGCTACTATTGCCGATATAACTGATGTTATAGCACCTATCCAAGAACTGTTTTTAAATGATCTGTTAATTTCCAAATGATCACTGTGTTTTTTATCTTCTGATTTTCTTTCTAATTCTGCCAGCCAATTATTAACAATTTTTTCTTTCCATGTCGTATACTTGCCTGCGGCCAATTCTTGTCTAACTTCTTTTTCGCCCTTTTGTTCGCTTTCTTTGATTAGAGTATTTATTTGCTCTTGGTTCATCCCTCGACTCCTAATTTGAAACATGTAAAATGATTACACTCATCAGCACCACTTTACACGTATTTACTTTAATGCAACATAGAGTGATTTGATGGCGCATGAAAAATTTAAAAATAATTTAATAGCTATGTTAAATAAAAGTATAGCACCATGCAAAATAGTTCAAATCAATGACTTCATCGCACTCTACTCAACACCCTTTATGTGTGCGCTTCCTTAGTATTTTATATTCTTCTACGATCTCACAACCCATTAAAATCTCACTATAATTTTATCCTGTTTGAAATTTCCAACCTTAGTTACATAAAAAGCCTCACCTGTCCGTAATCCTTGCTTAATGGTATCAGGGTGTATAATAAACTCTTTTTTAAGTCTCACTGAACCCATTCCTGAATCTGATTTTTTAGCATTAAGTTGTGCAGTCACAGTAAAAACGTCGCGAGTCCCTACCCAACTTGAAATATTTTCCGCACTCTCTTGATCATTCAAACGATGACAAATCAGCGTATTAGCACAATTTAATATCTGATTCTTGAATGTCACATCAACTTTATCCAAATCAGCCAATCCTTGTGTACCAAAAATTGCATGTACGCCCTTTCCTCTTCCCATATTAACCAGATTTAAAACTTGTTCGCCAGCAAACACTGAGAATTCATCAAATACTGCAAACAATCGTTTATTAACGCATACATCACGATCAATGACGGCCTTCAAATCATTAATCACAAGCTTACCTAACACTTTAGAAAAACTAGGAAAGCGCAAAGCGGGTAAAGCAAAATAAACAACCGCATTTTGATTGACTGCATCGGGTAGAGAAAATGTAGTTTCATTTTTCTCAAAATACTGGCCTAGTTCTGAATGTATCAAAATATTGAGATGAGCTTGCAATCCGGTTATATCTTTACGATCATAATGCGCAAGACTGCTCGCTCTTTTTATTAGACTTTCATCTTCAATCTCCCGCATCAATAATGTTAGCTCGTCATAATTTAAATAATCTACCACCATCCTCAAATCAAAAGGTTTTTTTGATTTAATCAATACTTCAAAAGTTGTCTGTAGATAATCTTCTGCAATAGAACGGTAATAATCACTAGACCATTCATCTTTTAAACTAATAATTTTGTCTTTTAATTCTGTGTAACCACCATTAGCCAAGGGATCATAAGGCAAATAATTACCGCAGTTAAATCCTATAAACCGACGCCCATTTTGCTCGGCTAACTTCATCAGCCAGCAAATATTAGCTTCATCTGGTTTACCATCAACAATAATAAGCGGATACCCTTTAGTAATTGCACGCTTATAAAATCGTCTTAACGTAATAGTTTTTCCACTACCGGTTGTGCCTAAAACAAGTAACACTTGATTAATGACTCGATCAGGAATTACCGAATATTCTCCCGTATATTTTGATACACCCAAAACCGTACCATCATAATTTTCATCACGTAATTTTAATAAAGCCTGCTCAACAGCTTTATCACTAATTTCTAACAATTTGTCAGAATTAATCCCCCGCTGTAAATTCTGCATTACCGCTTGATGAGGATTTTCTGAAATAAGATTTAACGCATCCAAAATCCCCGCCACAAAAATGGGAAAACCTATCACGTAACTAAATGCATCATGATAAACAAACAACATAGCGCCCAACACATCATTCGTAAAAAATCGTTTCCAAAACCCTATATTTAAAATCAAGCCATCATGAATAAACTTTAAAAAACTACTCTCCTGCAAAAGAATTGCTGCAAAAGCCACCACAACTCCAACAAATAATGTAATCCACCACTGCAATTGAAATAATTGTCTAAATATCACATACAAAAAAATCCCTAAAATAGCTGCAATACTCTGCCAGGCACCCATTAAACCAATCACTAGTATTTGCAAAGACTGCTTAGGATGACTATTAATATAGTTTCCAATCACATCGTCATTCATGCTAAAAAATCCGCTATATTATGAATTTTAATAAATGGCATTCGCTGCGCCAACAAGCTTAATGATTTCACCATATTCTCCGGACAGTAATACCAAACCTCTTTAATAGAAAATTGCGTACTATACTGTTTAAAAATCCGCTCAATTCTAGTTTTGCCTTTCAAGCTAAGCTCAACCTCTATGGCAATTTGTTTCTCATCCGGCAATATCAAAATACCATCCGACACATGACCAAGCTTCCCAACACCATCATAAAATTTCTCATGCTTCAAACGCCGCTCGCTCATCCAAGTAGCATTAGGATTAAGTTGCCGCAAACGAATATAGACATGAATCAACGACATTTGATGTTCATAATAATCAAATGAAATATGACTAATCGCCGGTAAATCCGTCCACTTAGCACCTCTTGCACTCAAATAATAAACTCCATGCCCTGAAAAAAATAATCGCCTATGACACATATATCCTTCTTTAACCAATCGCCTCAGCAATCTATAACCTGACACTTTTCCAATACCAAACCTCTTCTGAATCTCCGGCATCCCACAATACCCAAACTCATTAATAAATCTCATCACTTCTATATCTCTATCTGTTATCTTCATTCTCATCTTCATTATAAAAATAATTATCTCAACCCACTGGTTCCTGACCACCCAATTACTCTCATCGGGACGATGTAAGTGGGTGGTCAGGAACCAGTGGGTTGAGATAATTTCTCGATAAACCCAACAACCATATGGCTTACAAAGAGTCGCCTCTGACACTGGCCTGTATACTCCGAGAATACAGGCCAGAATACAGGTAAGTCTTAACTCTCTTTTATTCCGTACTTTTCTTACCGTCTAACATAATAATATTGTCAGCAATAATTTCAGTGGTATGCCGAGTCTCATTATTTTTATCTTTCCAAATAGAAGTCGTTAGCTTGCCTGAGATATAAATTCTTGCGCCTTTCTTAACGTAATTTTTAACGACTTCTCCTAACCCGCTGAAGCACACAATCCTATGCCATTCAGTATTCTCATGCTTTTCATTTGTCTTTTTGTCTGTCCACCCTTCATCTGTCGCAAGCCTGAATTTTGAAAAAACAGTCCCGTTACTTTCCTTAAACTCAGGATCATTCCCGACATGTCCAATTAACTGAATTTGATTTAGTGACTTCATTTTACCTCTTTTAGTTTTAAGTATGAATTCCATCGAAATAGATATCCGAAACATACATGAACCGATCTGGTCTGGAACAACGCTTTAGCTGTATCACCACATTAATAATCGATTTAACATAATCTAAAATTCTTAAGTCAGTTGATGTTGATCCAGCTTGCTGCATCATAAAAACAAGTTGCGTAAATGCACCCCTTGGTGTGTCCGCATGTACCGTGCTTATACTGCCTGGATGTCCGCTGTTTGCAGCACGCAAATAAGGCCATACTTCTGAACCTCTCAACTCAGAAAGAAAAATTCTATCAGGACGCAATCGCAAACAGGCTTTAAAGATTTTCAACGCACTAATACGTTCGTCTTCTTCATTAAAAAGTAAATGCGCAGCATTCGCCTGAGTAACAACAACTTCACGCGTGTCCTCCACAGTAATCAATCTCTCGTGCGGTGGCATCCATTTCAAGCATGCATTCAAAAAAGTAGTTTTACCTGTACCAGTTCCGCCGCTAATTAGAATATTTTTTTTGCTCTGAATGGCTAGCTTCAAAAAACTTAAAACATTTTTTTCCTGGTAAAGTCGTTTTAGTTCATCATCAATCATTGTCGTAGATGACGTATCATTGGAGACTATTTCATTAAAAACACCCCTCTCATCGTAATCATTTAATGTCATATTTCGCATTTGATGCCTTCGAATAGAGCAAATCAATTTGTCACTATCACAGGCTGGACTCATGACAAATTGAATTCTTTCTCCCGTTGGCAATGCGCCCGAAAGTAGCGGCGAAGGAAAGTCTTTATTGTTAAATTCAGCAACTAAAGCAGCAAATGATTCTAAAAATCCAATTTCTAACTCTTCAATCTTATAACTGGTAAATTTTCCCTTTTTTTCGACATATATTTCTTTACTCCGATTAATGCAAATTTCAGTCACATTATCAGATTTTAAAAATGGTAATAATGGTATCAAATGCCGCTCTAGCGCTTTTATTGACATATTTTACTTCTCTAAAATACTTTGATCTTTGAGATGCCTTGTTTGATTACGTTTTGAAAACTCAAATCATGCGCAACAAAAACCATAATTGGCTTCCCTTGATAAGTCTTGAGCGTAGGCGGAATCATGCTTTCTTGTTGCAAACTTTGCGCTGCCGACTGAGAAAAGCTATTTGCAATGGCTGCCCGATAAGCAGAAGCTGAGTTCGCCTGATCATCACCTGACACACCGGAATTTGCAGCACCAACACCCATAATAGAAAGTAAAGAAGCCGTGCCAAATCGCGCCCAGAAATGTCTGTTGATTTCATCTGCACCCATTCCTGCAACGCCTAAGCTATCAACACCAGGCGATCCGAGATTGATTGAAATTCCCGCTGGAGTTAGCAGCCGTGTCCATACAATGAAAATTCTCGATTGACCCATTGTCATTCCACTTTTGTATTGACCTATTAATCGACTTCCAACCGGCACTAAAATTTGGCTTCCATCTTCCGAATAACAAGGCTCACTCACAATGGCTCTCAAATATCCAGGCAGATCTGAATCAGTGGCGGGTTCTAGAATTGCATGAATTAGACTTCCTTCAGCAATCACTGAACTTAATGAACCTATTGATGTCGCATTGATGGTTTCAGCGTCTTGCATTGAAACTTGATTCATAAATTGAGTATTAGGATCTTGTGATTGACTACTCGTGTTCGACGATGCTTCAACTGGCTTACTACCTGAATTACTTGCTACAAGCATTAATGGTGCAGAAAGCCGTTGTTGTAATTCCTTTTCTTTTTCCTGAATGTATAGCTTATGTTCCTCCACCGCCTCACTTGTTATTTGACTATCCAGCTTCGGCTCACTAACAGAGCCAGCAGTTACAGGCACCTCAATTTTGTTAACTTCACCGCTTACCTGGTTTTGTGGTGTATATGTTTCTTCTACTGGAGCAGTAACTTTTGCACCTGATTTTGTATGAAAATGCACAAATAAAAATACAATTAATATAATGCCAAATATAACTAATACTATTGGCTTTTTATTACGATATTTCTGCGCCACTTCAGGCAGTCCACTTTCTAATGTGCTATTTTTAGTTTTGTTAGATAATTTCATGGTATTTACCTCAAGATAATTTTTTCCAATCACCAATTGCATAATCGTTATAAATACTTGTGACAGATGACCCATCGCGTAATGTGAACTGTTTTGCGATAGAATTAATCACCATGTAACCGCCTTGCATGTGATAATTCACCAAAGTTTCTTTTCGATCTTTATCGACTACAAAAACTGCTGGCAAATGACTCATTCCGTCAGACTTAAATTTAAAGTAAGTAAATTGGTTATTATCAAATGCTTCAATCGGCGCTAAAGACCTGTCGCCTGTAAAACTATATTTCCAGTTAAATTTTTCAGGATTAAAAGTATCAACCGCATCAGACTTACCTGATTGGTCATAACCTACTTCTGGATAGGTAAACTGTAATTTATAAGTCAACTTAGACGTAGAATCAGAGGAATCCAACTGGAAATTATAGCTATTCATATTAGTCAAAACTGTCATATTAGTTTTGGATAGAGCAACAGGCTTGATAAATAAATTATTATTTATAGGTACAACTTGCCATGCGAGGCTATCGCCGACTGAGACGCTTTGAACGGTTTCATTAGCAGAAAATGCAATTTGTGTTTGATACCCATATCTTTCTTTAAGTAGCACGACATTATTAGGATCATACATAACAACTTTAACCCGATTATCTGTTGCAATTCCTCTCGGAACACTTTCTGCATACGAAAGATTGGAACCTACGGTGAGACAACATACACATGTGAATAACATTAATTTGTTCATTCTTTTTTCCTATAAATTATTATCTAAAGTGACCTGACTAACTTGGTAATATGTGACCTTGAATCCAAGCGGATCTCGATCTAACATTTTTTGCGTTAATTCCGCATTTGAAAAATCCCATTTAACAATTGCTTCCTTATAAGTGATTTGATCCACATTGGATGTACGATCATGTAGCTTCTTTTCAAATTTTATGTCCACAGTATTTTCATTTAATCGATTAACTGAAATAACCTTGGCTGTAACAAATTTATCTTTGCCGTATATTTTGTAAGGCGAATTTACATTAGTGCTATTCACTTGATTATCAAATTGCTTTCTCACTTCGTCGCTTGATTGCGCCCAAACCATTTGATAAGGATAATCAATATTATCGGCATTATAGCCTTCATAATTGATAACATAATGAATCAGAAAATATCGCGCTACTTCCCAATTTGATGACACATTAGTTTTATCAAGTACACCAATTTTAGTAACTTCACCTGTCGCATGATCAAAAGCATAAAGATAGGGAACCTTTTCTTTTAATGGGAGTAAACATATATTTGCTGTTAGTGACAACCCAAGTAGAATCAACAAAAACAATGAGGCAACAAGTGATCGCATTAACCAGACGGTCTGGCTTTGATACATGCTATATATCCAGTCAGAACTTGATTGATAGAAATCCTTTTCAACAAAGGAATTCTTTAATATTTTCGTAGCCACTTCTTGCCTCCCCTGTATTTATTTTTTTTAGAACTTGTGACTTGTTTCATGACCCAATTCGATGCAGCGCGGGTCGCCGATACAACGCCTGCTTTATCTAAAGATTCTTTAATAATCTCCCCTCCCTTAGATAAGCTGGTCAGTGTTATCCCCCCACCTAATGCACTAGCTATACGAAACACCTGTGAAAGTATTAATGTCGTTGTTACAGTAAGCGCCAGAAATGGCACGATGCCATAAAACTGCATGGTTTGAGTTGACTGATTGATGCTCGGAAGAGTGACATTAATAACGGACAACATGAGTACTAAAATTGCTGAGGTAATCACAGGTATTAAAGCTATGGTTATTAATTTATTCAGCCACGCATTAAACATTCCTTTAGTGGGTTCCCACAAAATAAATGAAATAAACATGGGGCCTAATGCAAGTGATACTGCCATCATCATTTTTGCATAGATGAAAAGAAGCAATGCAAACACACACAGAAGTGATCCAATGAAAAAAACTAATACTCCATAGAAAAGAAACGCTATTCCCGATGCACTAAAACTGACTTGCCCAAAAAAGCCTATAGTGGCATTTATAACTGATTTGTATATTTCATCTAAAGCAGTGGCGATTGTTTCGCCCGAATGCATGTTTTTCGCCGAGTTTACTAATATTTGTGAAATATTATTTGGCTCATTCGTAAAGATGTTATAAACAAATAGATTATATAAATGCCAGCTCATAAGCATACTGTAGACACAAAGCATGACTATTAGGTGGCGTGTCAGATAACTCAGACTCACTTTTTCATCATGGTTAAGAAAACGGTATCCTAAAAATATAATATAAAGTGTAAATAATAATGTGATAACACCAGAATTGGTCTCTAGAAAATTGGTATATGCAGTCTTGACAAAATTTCCAATGACTGCATCTACTGTATTTAGCGTATCTGTAAAAAAAGATTGTGCTGTTATCATTTATTTTATTACCACAAATTGATTTTAGTTTTATTGCCGCAAAAGTTAGCATGTTCATTGCAAGGAGATTTCATTCCCTGACTTGCACAACCCGTCATCACACTTATAATGACTGCCATAATAAATAATTTTATTTTCATATTTGCCCTACCTTTTTGTTAAAAATTTAGCGTTTAATAACGCGTTGTTCATACCCGCTTGTTCAGTGACTGCTCTTTGCTGATTTGCAATTGCAGATTGCCTAAGTACCTCCAAACTTATTAAATTAGCTTCAACTTGAATCCGATTATTAAGATCGACAGCTGCTTTTAAATCCTTTGTTTTCTCGATTTGCTGCTGCAACATTTGTTGATAACCGATTTGATCTTGTACTTTGTCATAGTCAACCTGGCTCGCTGCACGCGCTGCTAAAATTGTTTGTGATTGCAAGCTGTAGTAGGTTTGAGTTCTCGGATCAGTAATACCTTTATTGAATAGCGCATTATTTGAAGGAAACTGGTTTGATATTGCATTTATTGCCTGACCTAACTGACTTCCGCCGCCACCATTTTTTACCATTCTTTGCACATCGCCCCAGGTATGTGCACCTGCCCCGTATGATTGATAATCGTGAAACTGGTAAGTACCCCATCCGGAATTTCCTGCCATGTGATTACTTACCTGTTTCATTAAGCCTTCAATATCGAGCTGGCTTCTTAAAATGCCCGATTGGTCATTGTTAATTGCCATGGAAATGGCTTCTAAATGACGGGTTGAATTTAAAATTGAGTAGATAGCATCTGCATAGCATTTATTGCAGAGTGTATTGATACAAATTAGAAATATGAGCCAATGTTTTTTATTCATAAGAATTTACCTGCTTTTCTTTTACTCTGAAAAAGCGGTAGCCAGTCAGCTGGATCATCACCAACTTCTGTACGAATATCATCTAGCAGGTTAATTGTTTCTTCTCTAGCTGAAATAACTGCAATTTCATCTTCTAAACCAGCTAAATTAGCTCGAATAACAACTGATTGTTTGTTAGTACCTCTGCCATGAATAAGCAAAAAGTAATGTTGGTCATCTGGAAGAGTTTTAACTAACTCATATTCATGATCGGTTAAACCAAAATCATTAACGTACACTTTTTTATCTGCATTAGGATTGGGAAAGAATATTTTACAAAAGGATGATTCATTAATGGATTTACTTACAGCACTGTTTACAGTGTCATTTGCCACCTGAGTTGCCAGGCCAAAAATATTATCTTTTTTTCTAGGCGTTCTAGACCAATCATTGATTAACTCTCGAAAATATTCATCTGCTAGAAATATCCATCCTTCATCACAAAATAGTAATCCTCTTTGTCCCTCGATTGCTTTACCGACTCTATAGGTCAAATACATTAACGCCGGTGTTTTACATTCTTTATCTGATAAAATATTGCCTAAATCGAACCCCATGACATCTGACTCTAAATTTAAACTGTCTGTCGCATTGTCGAATAACCAAGCATGTGTTCCATTGCCATGCCATTGGTCAAAACGAGCACGTAGAGTGTCCTTCTTTTTAGTTCCAAAAAATGATGCGATATGCCTAAATTGGCGTTCATGTCTATCAAGTCGATACATGCCATCAATTGCATTTTCAATCAGTGCAATATCACTCTCTGTCAAAAGCTCATCGTTGGCTGTTAACATTTTCTTAAATAGTGAGGACAAGAATTTGCGGTTCTCTGGTGCATCCTCTAAATGACAAGGGTTAAATCCAGTTGCAATACCAGGTTTAATAACCTCATAAACTCCACCCATCGCTCTGACGAGTATTTCCAGACCGCGATCTTTATCAAAGATAATCCGCTTGCCGCCAAATTTCATACTTTGAAGAATCAAAAAACCAATAATGACGGTTTTTCCACTGCCCATTGATCCAAAGACCAGAAAATTGCCCACATCCTTGTAATGAAAATTGAAATAATAAGGACTGCCTGCTAATGTTTCAAAAATTGTGACAGAATCGCCCCAATGGTTCCCTTTCAGCTTACCTAATGCGTAGTTATGTAAACTTACAAATGCAGCCATATTTTTAGTTGAGATATCCGCTGCTCTAAGAATATAACCAAAATTTCCTGGCAGCTGCGCCCAGAAAGCGCATTCACTTGCTACGTCTTCACGGACACAAGTAATGTCAATGTCTGAAAATCTAGACACAATCATCGCAATATTTTTATTTAATTCTTCTATGCTATTAGCATAACAAGTCAAAGTTAGGTGGTGAGCCCCGTAACCTACTTCACCGCTTGCGGTATTATCAAATGCATCATCAATTTGCTCTGTTTGGCTCAGTGATTCATCTTTGGTCTGCATCATTTCTTTTTGTTGATCACGAAGTTTTGTTTTTGCGACATGACGGTCATAGAATCGAAATGACTGTGAGAGAACGTATTCGATCTTTAGTATACTTATTTCATCAAGTAAACCTTGATAGGTAATTGGCTGATATGCTTTGATTGAGAGCATAGCAGCGAATTTTTTATTCCCATCTGCCATGCGCATTTCCAATATCCCTGCCTTTCGATTAAAGAAAAGCCGATTTCTTGGTAGGACTATAGAGGCATCTCCGATATCAAGCGGCACAGAGGCTTTATCAAAATTTATCACTTGCGAAAGAAATTCTAAGGGCGCAGAAAATTTTACATTGTTATGAGTGTAAACTGACAAAAGCGTAGGTTTGTATTCAGCTAGTGTGCTCATAAGCTTGCGAGTAGCATCACAAAGCTCTAGATGACGCTTGGCTAGATAGCTTTGCTTTTCTGTTTTATCTATTGCGTGATTCAAGCCTTTTAAAATATTAAACCCTTTATGAAAAAACCCCTCAGGCTGTTTAGTCATAATCGCTAAATAAAGCTCACTAGAATACATTTCTGTATCATTGATCTTGTTCTTATATTTTTCATTGACCTGTTTTGCATATCCTTCAGGAAAATCACCTTCAGTAAAAAATGTTGTCTTACGTCTCACTTCCCAAAAATAAACAGCAAATTCTGAAGTAAAGTTTTTGAATAGGTTATTACGACGATTTTTATAGATATCAAGTGTTTGATTATCTTTAGTAACAAAATCGATACCCTCTAACTTGATAAGCTTAATTAATTTTCCGCTTTTATCTAGCAACGTATCATCATTATAATGCGTCAAAATATTGATATGCCTGGAGGACTTATCTTCTCCTTTGAGTATCCAATCATATGCCTTAGACATTTTAAACATGCTGATCACCACGCCTCGTAACTGTTTGTTTTTCCCCAATACCAAAAATTTAATATTGGAGGGGTTTTTATATATGATTTAACCCATATGTATAAAAAATTCGGTTCTTTCATTGAACTCTTAACCATGAACAAATGACTAACAATGAAAAATGGAATCCCAAGAGGTGTATGTGCATCGATACAAATCAAAACGGAAAATGCGATATTGGCAAAAAACATTTTGATATTAACACCCATAAACATTGGCGATTTTGTTAATCCGACTGCTAGGTAGTCTACTTCACAAAAATATTCATCATTGTTCATTGCGATACTCTTAAAATGTAGTGGTTAGTGCTGTTATGCCTTTTACGATTGATCCAGCACCAAATATGATTGAGACACCCATGATTGTGTAACCTAGTGCAGTCCATTTCAGGATATGTCCCATACAGAGCAAGCCAACCGACATAACTGCTATAGTTGCAATAGCAACGCCTGTTGCTCCATACATTGCGTTAGTAATATAACTTAGACCATCACTCACAGGTGTTTCGCCTCTTGCAAAAGCTATTGCAGGAAACACAAAAACACATAAATTAGAAAATATAATAAAAATATTTTTTAGCCTGGATTTTATATTTAAGTTTTGCATTTTTTATTTCTCCATTTTCATGTTATATGTGGAACATTTTAACTACTCAGTCTTGAAATTATTTTGTAGCTTAGAATTAAATAGAATAATTTTTTTTAATCTTGCTTCATTAAATTGATGGTAATGAATAGGGCAAAACCAGCTATTTCCATAAGCAGAAGGCGACATGGTGCCAGGCATATCGCATCGACTTTCCGGAAGCTGATATTGGCAGCGTCGATCTCTTACAACTGTTGCTGTCTTCAGCTTCCAGCCACAGACACAGTCCTGTTGATTTTCGATCAGTAATTGTTTGCATTCAGGACAACAGTTATTTCGATTCATCATTTTTCGTCTCCAGAGGTAGAGACAACTAACTCACCGACGTATTGCTCAAATTTAATGGCATTAAACAATGTTGCAGGACGAAGGTACTCAGCCATTTGCGGATTACTTTTCCACTCACGCGTTTTTTTCGCAATAACCTGATAACACTCGCTTACGGTTGCGCCAGACTTTAGTCTTGCAATAATAAGTTTTAAGTTAATATCAACAGGTCGATATACTCGACCCGTTTTTTCATTGAGAAAATGCAATACTTCGATTGCACGTGAACGATCGGCGGAGTCTGACACACATATATTTATATTATTCTGATCTTTATCCTGATCTGTATCCTTATCTGTTAGATACTTTTCATCATGTGTATCGATAGGGTTTACGCAATTTTTATTAAGTATCAACAAACTCTCAAGAAACCTTGAATCAAAATATTTACCATGCATTAATAAACCCTTTACTAAGGGTTCAAATACTGCTGAATTAGTTGGCACGACATCAAATAACTTTTGAATTCCAATACCTTGCCGTGGATTTTGAACTGGGTTCCATTTTAAAAAGTTATGAACTACTAACCATCCTGAATTCTCATCACGGGTCAAAAACTCGATTGAAGATAGCTCATTGAACGCATCTTTAACCTTCTGCATATCCCAGCGTAAATCTTCTGTTATGTAGCCATCAGGTAAGCGAAAGCAACCGACCATATTACTATGCGGGCCAGTTAACAAATAAATTGCGAGCAATTTACCTTCATCAGATAATTGCTGAGTTTCTGGTTTTTCCCAAAAGCAAATTTGTATTGCGCCGTAAATTCTCATTTACACCTCAAAAAATGCGAATGAGACATGGTTGTTTCAGTGGTGAGACTAGCTAATTGCAAATAATAAGATTGAATGTACATTCCATATTACCGAATACTAAAACACGTAATTGATAATCCTGGCTTTATTGCTATCCTGTAGTTTCTAGCTGAGGTCTAAACAATATATTTTTTGCCTAGACCAAAACCCTATAATCTTAACACCATCTTAATCACAGATTAGTTGGAATGTGATATTGATTTAAACATGAAATCATTCTTCTGCTTTTTCAAATAAATTTCTTCTCGATCAACCTGAATATATCTTGGAGCGTTAACACCGATTGTAATAATACCTTGAGACTCCCGCAGAACTTTAACAGTGATGACTTCCCTCCCATGAAGGATAATGGACTGACCAACTTTTCTTCTTAATACCAACATAAAATTTCACCTAATATAATATTCTCCATCCTTGTTACTGAGAATTTATCTTCACATCCTCTGTGAGTACAAATTCTCATGCCACATGTTGTATGTCAAATATTTTAATGTGTTTTTTCAATTTATTTAGATGATTGTCAATGAACAAATATATACAACAAAATTATTTCATGCACCTCACTAGACAATGAGAAACTATTCTCATATGATAGCATCATTGTGATTTTACTAAATCAGGGTGTTTGAATGACAGAAATGATACGTTTAGGCGCACGCTTAAGAGCGGCAAGAAAAGCCGCTGGATTTAAAACATCAAAAGATTTTTTGAAAAAATTTAAAATTCCTGCATCTACTTACTCACAACATGAATCTGGCTCACGAACACCAGATGATGATACTTTGAAATTTTATAGCAAAGCCCTGGGTGTAAATTTTAACTGGCTCCTAGCAGGCGCAGGACAGCCCTTTAAAAATATAAACCAAATAAAAAAAACCATTCTTGCTGAAGAATTAATTGATCTAAAAAACTTGGACTCTAATAGCCAAATCCTTGTAAACCAGAAAATAGCTTCAACATCAAAAAATAGTCTAAATATCACTAACCCAAAATTAGTAGCTAAAATTTTAAAGGAATTGCTAAATATTCAAGGAATATGTCTATCAGACAATGCTGCGAAGTCAATAGCACAGGAAACAATTAAAATATACAAACGTATAACCTCATCAACTTCTTCCCAAAATACACAAATTAAATTATTAAATGAATTTTTTGCAGCATATAAATAAATATGCTGCAGAAATTTTTATCTAATAGTGATAACTTATCATTTTTTGCAAATAACATTTTTCATTAGTCTTTTTACAACAACCTTATGAAATGGCGCTATTAATGTCATATATATTTTACCTAGCTTATTGTGAAAATTAACCACTGTAGATACAATTAAATCTGTTTTTAAAGAATTTTCATGCTTTAATATTGATATTTTTATATCAAGATGTTTATCCTTCTGTGTCAGAATCATTTCATTTTTACTAAATGATTCAATTATAAAAATATCCAGTTTTTCACCAATCAAATTCTCTCTATCAACAAAATCCAAACCATTAATAGCGCCTAAATTACCAACGTCGTTCAAACCCAATAGATGAACTAATTTATTTCTTAATGATAAAAGTCGATTGATCCAACTGGGTGTATTATTTACCATTATTAAATAGATATCTAAAGGGTCTAGATTGCCTTCTAAAGATAACAATCTAAATGAGTCATGAAAATCAGCAGAAATAATCTCATTTGCTATTAAACTTCTGTCAGGAAAAATGCATTCGTGTATGTTCATTATTAGCTCCATCAAATTATATTTTTAATTATTAAAATTAGACAACTAAAAACAACCTACATCAATCGGTTTTTCATTTTCAATTTTAGCTAATCTTTCACAAAATTGTGTTAATATTCCTGTACGCTCTGACTGGTGCATTCTAACTGGAGCATATGTGATATGGGGTTTCAAAATATCAAAACCAACAAATTGCAAAATCCCTCTATGGATAGGACGTAAAATTGCATCCATATCTCCAAGAAATCCGTTTTTTAGGTACATGGCTTCTTCACCACCGACAGTTAGAGATAACATTGCTCTTTTACCTCGTAATTTACCATTTTGAAATACATGCTCATGATCATACATGCGACCCATAGCAAAAACCCGATCAATCCAACCTTTCAAAATTGAAGGAACACTAAACCACCACAAAGGAAATTGCCAGATCATGAGATCACAGGCTTCGATTTTAGACATCTCAGTTTCAACATCATTCATAAATCCATTATTGCACGAAGCATGTATTTCCTCTAGCTGAAGCTTTAGATAACTAGAATCAAAACAAGTTGAAAAATTACTTCTATCTGATAGAGGATGAAAATTGGAACGATAAAGATCTGTACTATTTACCACAGCGCCACCTTTATTGAATAAATTAATTGATTCATTAAATAACGCGCCATTAAAACTTTGTATTTCTGGATGAGCTAACAATATAAATACATTCATTCTGTTATCCTATTTATTTCTAATAATTGCCTTATTTCAATGAATTCACCACTTGTAGATTTCTTCTTTAAATCAGATTCAAGCAATAACAATATCTGCTCTGCTCTATCAAATGGTGAAGTTAAATATCCTGGTATGCTTGCCCTGTCTCTCAGCTCAGCCAATTCATTAAAATCACCTAATAACGGTAAATTTAAAATATTATCGGCCACAAAAGTGTTGACATTACATAACCCTAGAACCGAAAAGAAAACCTCTGGATGCTCTAACGCGTAGAGCTTAGCCATCATATTCAGCGCAGCTTTAGATATCGCATAAGCTCCCATGCCTTTTCTTGCACGTAAACTTGATATAGATGAGGAAAAAATTACTGTGTCGAGCAACACACTTGCTCTTAACAGAACATCAAGAATTATTTTATAGCTCCATACATTGACTCGCATTAAATAGTCATATTCAGATATTGGTGTATCTGAAATTGGTGCAATCCGTTTATTAAATTCACCCGCATTCAAAAATAGGTAATCTATTTTAGTAATATTAAATTTTTTAATTAGAAATTCTGAAATCTTATTAGTTAGATTTTCAAAATTATTCAGATCAATACATAAGAAATTAAAATTCTCATAATCAAATAGTTCTTTAGGTGTACGCCTGCTAATTCCATAAACATTGAAATTTTTTTTCAATAATGCTTTTGCTAGCTCAAATCCAATACCTGAGCTAACTCCGGTAATAACCGCAGTTTTCATATTAGCTCCTCTAATGCCATTTTCCCGCACTCATCCCACCATCTATAGATATAACCGTACCAGTAATATAAGATGCTTCGTCTGAAGCAAGCCACAACACTGTTGCTGCAACCTCCTCTTGACTGCCAAACCGATTCATCGCAGTAAACCCGCTCTTACGGATCACGTTATCTGAGTTGTTGGCATGTTTAGAGGTACTATTCATTCCTCCTAAAATAGGACCTGGGGCAACTGCATTAATCCTTATTTGAGGCTGTCCAGCGCTTGTATCCGCATAATCCATTGCCGCGCTTTTAGTTAATCCAATTACAGCATGCTTACTTGCAACATAAGCAGATTGCTTTGGAATGGGCATCAGACCAACGCATGAAGCATTATTTATAATCACACCTCCTTTGTTTTTTAGCATTGCCCTTATTTCATATTTCATACAGTAATATGTTCCACATGAATTAGTTTTAATAACATTTTCCCAATGCGCATCATCTGAATCAGCTAAAAGTGCATACTCGGAAGTAACACCGGCATTATTAAAAGCAATATCAAGTCGACCAAATCTTTCAACGCATCTTGATACCAAATTTTCTGCATCTTGACTGTTTGCTATATCGCATTGAATAAAAATTACATTATTCGATATTCCATTTAGAATTTTTAAAGCATCTTCTCCTTTGTTTGAATCTCTACCCGATACACATACAGAAGCACCTTCTTGTGCAAATCTTAATGCAGCAGCTAATCCCATTCCTTGAGTTCCACCCGTGACTAGAACTATTGAATTTTTGAAACGATCCATAGTGTTTATTCCTACTTAATTATATTTGATAGAATTGGGTCTTTTATATTTTGGATTTACGCAGCAGTACACTCTATCCAGCAATGAATTTGATTTATCTTTAAAACAGTTACCATCCCATAAACATTGAAATATGCTGTTATTATTTCCATCGATAGATTTAAGAATTAAATCATTATCCGCAAATAAAGAACGACCCATGCCGATAAAATTAGACGTACCTTTTTTTATTAAATCTTCTGCTGATTGAAGCGAATTTGTAAACCCAGAAAAGCCAATTGGAATAGAAGAAAGCATATGTTTCTTAATATCAAAAATTGAACTGTGAAGTTTTTTTTCTGACTCGTGTGTACGTATAATAAGATTCTTAAAAGTTTCAGCGATTGAGATAGAAACTGTGATTGAATCTATTCCTGAGCTCTCTAATAATGGCATTATGAACTTATAATCACTCGGCCTAACACCCTCCTGATCTAGGCAGTCGTTAATACCAATAGTTGCTGATAAAATAATATTATCTTTAAGTTTTAATTTAATACCGCGTATAATTTCGATCAATAATCTGGCTCGATTTTCATAATTACCACCATATCCATCCGTTCTCTTGTTTGTGTAAGGTGACATAAAACTATGTAACAAATATCCATTAGCAGCTTGTAACTGGATGAACTTTACGCCAGCACTTGCACTTAGAACAGCAGCATCAATGAATTGCTGCTTTACTTCTTCAATATCATCAAGGGTCATTTCACGCACCTTATATTGAGAATCTTTTTTGCCATAGTGTTTACATGCAAATCCACTTGGGGAAAGCAAAGCTTGGTTTGTAAATGTTGTAACCGCTTGAGCCCCATAATGCTGAAGCTGAATACCCAATATTCCACCATAACATTCGACTCTATTAATTATTCTTTTCAGTCTATTTGAGTGAATATTGTTATGCATCTTCAGGCCACGAGGATTTAAAATAGAATCAGGTGAAACAGAGCAATTGCTTAACATTATTAATCCACAACCACCTTTAGCAATATTACGATAAAAGTTTTCAAGAGAATCCGATATTGTTCCATCAATATTGGCGTCATCTATTCCAAACGGAGAAAAATAAATTCTATTAGGAATAACAATTTTATTGATTACCAAAGGAGTAAAAATATAAGGATATTTTTTTACTCCTTTTTTGGATAGATCACTCATGCTTATGTTGTTCGATAGAAAATGTGACATTAAATTATTAATCCTTTTTCATATATATAGGTATAATTTTTAATATAGTCTGATATATCCATAATGGTATTTTTAGAGAGATCGATAAAACGAACGAATATATCCATACCATTATCAATATCCTCTTTTGATTCCAATAAACACTCAGCTATTATTTTTCTGTTATTTTTAATGCCTAAGATGAATTTAAATTTTTGATTGCTTTCATAGATGTCTTTATTTGAAATAAATAGCCTCATGCCTTTCATAGATATTTCCTTTAACTTAGATATCGATATACAAGATGAATTATCACTAATTAAGATCAGAGTGTCATAACCGTCCTTAATCGGATAAAAAACATATTCATCTTCATCACTACCCATAACTCGTAATCGCTTAAAAGTGTTCAATTTCATTATTGATCCCTCGTAAACTATCTCAGCCACAAGACTATTTCTTTGAAATAATTTTGCCTTAAGTTTTAAAACTCGATTAATATCATCAGCTGGCTCAGAATTATCTTCGACCATTATTTTTAATGGATAATTTGACTGGGTATATCTATAAAAATTACTATTTAATGTTGAAATTGAGATAGAAACATCACCACGTTTACATTTTTTAAATGTATAGGCATACGCGTAGAGTGCTTGTCTTACAGATTCGATCACCATCATACCTGGAACATGTTCATGTTCTTTTTTATAGTAATAGGGATGATTAGTATCATTAAACATTGTTGAATAATAAACTTTTACACTTAGAGAAAAGTTAATACATTCAAAAACTCTTCCAAGAGTGGCTCTATCATTTTCACTAATATTTAAATCAATTCTTCCCATTAATTTCAGTAGCAATTTTTCACTATTTTCATCAATAAAGTCACTAGACAAGATATATTTTTCATCAATTTCTAAATAGTATTTATTTAAAATATCAACTATTTCTTTAGATATCTTTCTAAGTGCATTTTTTTGTATTTCAGGAAAAATAGTTTTAAGAACATAACATTCTTGCATTCCCATTGCGTGATCATATCTTATATGAAAACCATATAACTTATGAAAAACCTCACTTTCAGCTTCATTCAAATGTACGCCGAGATCATTATCATATGTTTCTTTGGTTATGAAAGATGGCAATCCAACATATCCATTACAAATAAGCACATCCTCTGGACTAACTTGATGTACAAGATTGCAATCTACTTTCACATACTGATATTTCATTTATTACTCCTATATATAATATTCAGAACAACTAATTTAAGGTTGGAATTAAAAAATTATCATTATCTTTTTTAAGATTTGTTAATACGAGAGCTAATAGCACTAATAAAGTGAATGCACTGATGCAAGCATAAATTAATGCACATATTCGACTTTGCATTATTATGTTTTCAATATTTAATGTTGCGGAAATTATTGAGAAGATTGTTATGCCAGTTATTCCACCAAGATATCTGATCATTGACGTTATACCTGAGACAAAACCTCTGCATTCGGGTAGTGATGCCGACAAAATTAATGATTGAGCCGATGCGTAACCAGCTCCTATGCTAGCGCCAATTAAGCACAAGGCAATCAACAAAATATCTAGTGATACTACTTTTAGAGAAAAATACAATAAAACAAGTCCGGTAAAAGTTGAAAATATTTCAACTAACAAAAAGAAGACATTCCTGCTTTCCGATCTAACTTGCGTCATTAAAAATGTAAAAATGGCCATAAAAATCGTCATTAGAAATATAATCCGACCTGTTTCAAATGAATTTTCATTAAAAGCCGTTGATAACAAAAATGGGACTGCGATAAGCAACCCATATAAAATTACATTTTGAGTAAAGATTAGTGCATTACCAATGATGAACTGGTAATTTTTGTAAATTTTTTTCGTTATAAATGTTGAACTTGAAAAGTTTTCAGTAGTCCTTTTGATTGTTTCATTTTTAAAACTTTCCTTTTTTATTATCAAACTCCATGAGAACAATAAAAAGGGAATGTTAATAAGAAAAATTGATTGCCAACCATACAAATGAGTAATGATTCCTCCTATCAATGGACCAAAACCTGCCGAGAAACAGAAAGCACTATTTGCAATCCCTAGCATATACGTTTTGCGAATATTATTTTGAGTTTCGCAGATTAAAGCTATTGTGTTAGGTACGATAATAGAACCGCCAGCCGCCACAAGTATTCGTCCGACCACCAGCAGACTAAAACTAAATTTTACCAATGCAAACAAGCTGCCGAGAATTATTAATGAATGTGCGACATTTAATACAATATGTCTCCCATAAATATCACCCATTCTTCCAGCAACTGCCTGTAACAGTATATTAACTAGTAAATAGGCATCAATAAGATATATTGTTAGAAAACTCAGACTAACATTAAATGTTTTACCAATTTCTGGTAATGCACTAGCTATCATTGTTGAGTTTAATGGAACTAATATAGAACTTAAAATACATGCTAGTAATAAATAATTATTACTAGCTGTCGTGTAAAATCTATCAAACATTTTCTTATCCTAATCCAGACAAAATCAAAAAATATTTTTAAGTTGTTATGGAGCGACACTGCAAGAGATGTACTTTGCCATTCGTAATTCCCCACTCGATGTCCAGGTCATCTCCATATACACTTTTGCAGGCATTAGCTAATTGATACAGATTTTTTAAATCATTATTAGTCAATGAAGATCTGACAGCCTGAACTTTATCAATGGATACTTCATCTAACCCACCGTTTAAATTCAAATTTAGCGCCTTGTCTTTAATACCAATTTTGCTTTCTACAAGTTCTCCATCAATATTTAATTTAAAGAAATCTGGGATAACCAATCCCGCTACAACTGCTTCTCCTATGCCCCATGAAGCTTCAACCAAAAATTCTTTGGCTTGGGTGATAGGATTACGAGTGAATAAAACACCTGCTGTTTTTACATCGATTAGTTTCTGCACTACAATTGCCATTTGTGGTTTTTGAGCTAAACCGAGTTTTTCTCTATAATCTAATACAGAAATTTCTAACGCTGAGTTTGCTACGCTTTCAATAGCCTCAATTAACTGCTCGAAGGAATTGATATTTAACATAGTGAGATATTGTCCAGCGAAGCTTGCATTTTTAGAATCTTCCCCAGTCGCAGATGAACGGACTGCCACCATTGAATTTAAATCTTCAAATGCGCTTTTAAGATTATTTGTTGCTAAAGTGTTTTTTTCTAAAATCTTATTCACGAATACAGTATTCAGTGCAAAACCGTCAGGAACAGGTAATTCAGCCTTTATACCCTTAGCTAAATTCGCTGCTTTACCACCAAACTCCGATTCTTCTATAGCATCTTTCAATTTAACTAATCTCATGATAAAACCTCTACAGTTCCTTTGATTCCATCTACTCTAACCCTAGCCCCGTCCTTTATTATTTGCGTTGCATTTCCTGTGCTAACTACTGCTGGAATGCCATACTCTCTTGACACAATTGCAGCATGTGACAATTGGCCACCTCTATCAGTTATAATTGCACCGAGCAAAGATAAAATTGCATTGAATGCAGCCGTAGTATTTTTTGTTACTAGGACATCACCTTGCATTAGATTATTGAAATCTTTTGTAGTACAAATAACTCTTGCTGTTCCTTCATAAACACCTGAGCTAACTGGAGTGCCTGAAATTAATTCATTTTTCTTAGCATTATTTTCTGAACTATCGTAAATCTCTCCGATTGCAGTAAATAAAGCGATCATTCCAGGTCTAGCAATTTCCGGAAATGCTGATATGGGCGGCTTTGATACTGATTCGCCGCCTAAAATTAGTGGCGCATCATCAACTGTGTGATTTTCAAACCATGTTGCTCGATCAACAAGCTCATTGTTTAATGCGGATGTCTTATCATTTAGAAGCACAATAATTTCTTCATAAGATGCATGTAAAAGAAGATTGCGATCAGGCAGACAATTTTGTTCTTCTAGCCTTTTCCCTGCTTCTAAAATTGCACGTCTTGCTAGACCTGTTCCTAATACATCGTTATATATTCCTCTCTCATCTCTTAATCGATTAATCATTCTTGCTTCAATTAAAAGTGAATCAAATTCATTCTGATGAATAGCTGGTACTTTCGATCGGACATACTCTGTTTTTTCATGCAATGAGACATCGCTATTTGTATTATTAGTTTGCAAATAACGATTCCATATATTGCTGACAATTAAGTCTGGCATATCTAGGCCAAATTTATCTGTAACGTCATATCCAGTGATTAATCTGTAATTGACGAAATCTAGATAGCTATTTAGCGCTTGCTTTGTGATCGGATCACATTTCGATTTGATATCATTTAATACGTCTAACGCTGATTCCCCAACATAGTTTTCCGGGCAAATCCTTTCGCGTTTAAAACATGTAACAATACTATCTAATTCATTATCAGCTGCACCCTTAGAAATTGGAGTCGAGCCTTTAAGTAAATAGAGCAATTCAGAAGAAGGCAAACCAGTCCATTCACGGACTTTGCTCACGAATAATCCTATCGGCAATACGGCAGGAATTGTAAATACATGATGTCGATACATCATTTCTAGCGCATTTTCGTAACATGTTTTTAGATGTTGAATTAAAGCTGTGTCACTTAATGAATGAGGTAATATTGCTTGCAAGCACTTATTTCTATTTATCGAATCTGGTTTTACTTCATTGTCCCATTTTTTTAAATCTTCACGCCAAAGTTTGGTTTCTAATGCTTTTTTACCAACCTCTAATCTATTTAAAATATAATTTCTCTCGAATAAGTCTCTAGGAAGTGGACCATAATGATCATCAGATATTCCGCATAAAACAGGTTTTTTATAGAAAAAACCATTAACCATTGCATATGCTAAATGACTAAGCGCTAACCCATAACGATTAGTTCCTTCTTTAAGTCCTTGCACTAAACTAGTGGTAAACATTTCTTTGCTAAACAAACTCATTGGTCTTGAAAAATGAGAGTTATCCAATTCCCAAACGCCTGGGCCTGGTGTTTCAAATTTTTTTATAATTTGCATAATATTCCCTAAGATTTATTTTAATTACGTTTATGTTTTTGATCTATGTTTCTAAATACTTCTTATTAATTTAATATCTGCACACGCTCCTTTTTATTAATAGATAATATGAATTTAATACTCTTTCATTTAAAACAAGCTGAGTTAGTTATCCAAAAAATTTTTCTTCTCGAGTAGACTTGACGCATACTTATTTTATTGTTTCGTCTTTATCATTATTCACAGTCGCCATAATTGAATTAGTAATTTTTTCATTTAACAAAAACATCAACCCAAAAATTATTTCAACTTCTGCCTCATACTTAAAATATTGCCTCCTCTTGTTTGATGAATTACGTATCAAATTTTTTTGATATTTTATTTTCAGCTTTACCCATTCGTTGAAAATGGCTTCTGATAAGACTTCAATTGTTACTAAATCGTTAATATTTTTAACCCGTAGCTTTTTTATTTTTTTAGTAAGCGACGCCACATCGCTTCGTTTATCAATAAATGACACCGCACACCTCAGAGCACGATTAAACACATCCTAGGCTCTCGCAGCCCTATATACGTGTGAAATCAAAAAGTTAACTTATATGCATTTTTAATTCATATATGAGTAATATATTATGCTTTGAAGCATATTAATCTATGATTGCGATGTCAACACTTTTTTCATAATGTTATTTTATGAAGCTATTTTATCGGATAACCAGCCAATTCTATTGTGCATGCTGGCTTGATTAGTATTTCAAAACAAAATATCAGCAATGTTGACATATCATATAAACATAAATATAATGCAAATATAATTACAAACTCAGTGTACTGAATAATATGAATAATTTATCAAGCGTGCTCTCCTACCTTATGTCAGTGAAGGGCATCAAATGCGCAGAACTTGGAAGAAAAACAGGGGTTGGCCAACCGGTCGTTTATCGTTTGATGACTGGCGTAACCGAAAATCCGCAGGTTTTAACTATAAAACCAATAGCGGAGTATTTTGGCGTAAGTCTGGATCAGTTGCTTGGCATAACCCCGTTAAATAATCAGGCGGTTATTGATAGCGCTCTTCTGCATAGTCTTAATAGCAAACTCACCACTATCAAAACTATTGCGAGCATTTTAGCTGATCTTTTACCTACGCTAGTCGATGGCTATCAAAAAGCACTCTCGGCTAATTTAATTGGTGAAGAACTCACAGCAGAAATCTTACCTTTGCTGCCGCTGAATGCTAAAAACCTCCTCAAAACAACAATCCAAATGCAAGAACTATTATCGGCGATGAAAAAGCCTCAGGATGAATAATGACCACAGCAATTCCTATCTGCTTATTCCCAATGCGGAAAATAATTTTAGATGACGACCAAAGCTTTACAGAAAGTATTCTATTAAAAATGCATGGAAAAAATTTTTCAGGGTATAATTCACCTAAGCAGGCAATGCGCTATTTGCTAGACGAATATAAAGTAATGCTAACCAAGGATCACGTAGCCACTTTAGATATAACCGCAGCAATCCCAACTACGCAGCGTACTATCAACATTCAGATTGATGCACTTCAACAGACAATAACGAACTCAGCTCAACATGATGTTAGCGTTCTATTTGTTGATTATCACATGCCAGAAATGTATGGATTAGATTTTTTAAAAGAAATTCAACATTTACCCATGAAAAAGGCATTAATCACTGGCGAGAGAGATTATAAAATTGGTGTAGATGCACTTAATAGCGGCTTAGTAGACAGCTACATTAGAAAAGACGATCCTGACTTCATGAATAAATTTCAACAAACTGCTTTAGAATTGGAATGGAAATATTTTTCTTCGTTAAGCGGTCTAGTAACAAACATGCCTGATTTCAGCTATCTTAGTAACAATCATTTCATTAGAGAATTTAAACAGTATATTCGAGACAATAATATTGTGTCATTTTGTCTAACTGACACTGATGGGAATTTTTTATTAAAAAATAAAAATTCGGAGCAGAAGTACTTGCTTGTGAGAGATAGAGCACACCTGCAAGAGTTATCTAAATTAGCATTAGATGATGAAGGCTCAAATGAGACAATAAATCGGCTGCAAGAAGGTAATGTTATACCATTCTTTGGCCATCAAAAATATTGGCAAATAGCTGCGAGCGAGTGGGATGGATTCTTACACCCTGCGAATTCGGTAATGAATGACGAGAAATTAGTTTGGGCGGCAGTTAACTCCGAAGTGGTATAAATTAAGAAATTATCAGGCAGATATAGCATTCAAATGCTATATCTGCCTATGAAAAGCCCCGTAATTAGCTGCATCTATTGATATTTTTTACAATTTTACTATCACTAAATAATTGTGTAAAATTTGACGTTTATTTATTTTAAAGGGAGCTAGCTTCGTGCAGCGCTTCCTGTAGAAGTTTTTCAGTTATTGTTGATATACCTTAATATTTATCTTTAAATCTAACCCACAAATACAAGAGAATCAGGAAAATAAAATGGATAGCCATGTTTACCAGCGTGCAGAATGCTTTCTCCCTTGGAACCTACAACATAGTGTATTTAATAGCACAATATTTCCCTATTGGACTGCTGAAGCACTTTATTATTTTCAAGAAACTGCCACAGGGAAATCATTGCTAAGAATTGATATTAAGTCTGGTAACACAGAAAAAATATTTGAGTATCAACAATTATTGAACTTACTTTCTACTCAGCTCAAACAAGAGATTGATCCAATCCAATTACCTCTGGATATATTTTCAATGGATGAAAGCCCAAGGCGATTACATTTTTCTTATCAAAAAAATAATTGGTATTATGATTTTGAAAAAAATACCTGCATACAAGAAGATAATTCTCCTGAATATTTAAAATCGCCCGATAAAAATTGGGCTTTGTCGATTAAAGAACATAACCTGGTTTTAAATGATTTGGTAAGTCATCAAGATTTTCAACTGACGAAAGACGGTGAAAGGTATCTTGATTATGCTACTTCACCCGAAACGAATACACGCACGATTCGACTTAAATTTGAAAACACTATTACCCCGCCAGTAGCACTATGGTCAGCTGATTCCCATAAGATAGTTACACACAAGTTAGATCAGCGAAATGTTGATTTCCTCTTTCTTCTACAAAACTCTCCCGAAGGAAGCCAACGACCTGAATTGCACAACTACCGTATGTCGTTTTCAGGCGATGCGAATTTACCCATGGCAGAATTATTAATAATTGACACTTTGACACAGAAAATTACTCCCATAAAATCAGATTCAATGTTGTCACCTTATTTAACTCCTCTTGAATTTAAATGGGTTTGGTGGAGTGACGATAATCAAAAAATTTATTTTTTACGCGATACTCGATCATCAAAACAATTGATGCTGTGTGTAGCTGATGCTCATTCAGGCGTAACAGAAACACTTATCACTGAAACTGCCGATACCTATATTGAACCTAGCCAACATTTTTTATGGCCTCATCAAGTTATTGCTTTAGAAGATAGCAAAGAAATAATTTGGCTTTCTGAGCGCAGTGGTAATGCCCACTTATACCTCTATGATATGGGTAGCAATGTTGCTAAAAAAGCTATTACGCAAGGCGAATGGAACGTAAGAGAAGTGCATTTTTATGATGCTAAGACAAACTGGCTATATTTTACCGCCACTGGTTACAACAAAGATATTGATCCTTATTATAAGCAACTATTTCGCTGCCATTTGGATGGGTCAGAGATACAATGCCTGACAGAAGAAAATGCTAGTCATTCCATTTATATCTCTCCAGACAAGCATTGCTTTTTAGATACCTACTCCACTATCGACACAGCTCCTGTTAGTCATTTAAAAACTATGGATGGGAAATTAATTTCGCATCTTGAAACAGCAGATATCTCTGGATTAGCAAAACTCAAGTGGGTCCCGCCTAAACGTATCTGTTTAAAAGCAAGAGATGGCATAACGCCTATTTATGGAAATTTATATTTTCCTTCTCACTTTGATCCCGATAAAAAATATCCGCTTATTGATCATATTTACCCGGGACCGCAAGTTTATAGAACCTCTGAGCATTTTACTTTGTACGGATCTATATTTAGATCCCAATGGACAGCTCAAGCCATCGCAGAACTTGGATTTATCGTGCTGCATATTGATGGCTTTGGCACCCCAGGCCGTTCAAAAGCATTTCATGATATGACCTATAAGAACATGAGTGATTGCGGTATTCCAGATCATGTTACAGCTATTAAGCAGCTGGCAGAACTATATAGCTTCATAGAATTGAATAAAGTAGGCATCACGGGATATTCAGGCGGTGCTTTTGCAGCAGCTCGTGCCATGCTGATGTATCCAGAATTTTTCAAAGTAGGTGTAGCAGCCGCAGGAAATCACGATTTACGCTGTTATCCAGCGAGCTACGGTGAGAAATACAACAGCATGGATACCACGACTTATGAAACACAAAGCAATGCGGCTCATGCAGCGAATTTAGAAGGAAAATTACTTCTGATTCATGGTGAAATGGATGACAACGTACATCCTTGTGCCACAATGCAATTTGTGGATGCATTGATAAAACATAATAAAGATTTTGATATGCTGATTATGCCTAATCAAAATCACAGCTCGACTTTCGATCATCCTTATTATAACCGCCGTCACTGGGATTACTTCGTGCAACATCTTCTAGATGAAACACCACCAAAAAATTACACCTTTACACCGATGCCGATAGAATTCCCTCAATTAATAGATTGGTAAAAATGAATTTGATGAAACATATTTTAATACTATTTGGATTTTTATTGTTTATTACTCCAACTTTAACAAATGCAAATTCAGATAATGAACCTCTAAGAATGACTCTACAACCTTCTGTGATTTCTCTTGATCCGGCTGGGGTACAAGATTCTCAAAGCTGGATCGTTTCGCGGCAAGTTAACTGTCAGCTAGTTCGCAGCCAAGGATCAGTATTTGTTTTAGATGCTGCGGAATCGATCAGATATATCACACCGTTAAAAATCATTTTAAAAATAAGCAATAAAGCGAGATTTCATGATGGTTCACCAGTGACGTCAGATGATGTACTCGCAAGTTTTAACTATATTAAAAAATCAAGAACCATTCTTAATAACCTTTTTACTTGGATTGACAAAATCGACATTATTGATAATAAAACAATTTCATTTGCGCTTAAAAGACCTATTCCACAATTTTTAAAGGTTTTATCTTCTACAAATTACACTATATTTAATAAAGACTTTCTCGATAAAGCTAAAACTGATAAGAGCCTCTGGAAAAACCCACTTGGATGCGGCGGGTATAAAGTTGCTGATTTTAATAATAATTATATTAAATTAACTCCTGTTTCTCAGGGTTTACCGATAACCTTCTTTTTAAGCAAAACTAGTCAAATAGATGCTAGTGAGCTAGAAAAATACGATATTGTTGGCATAAATGTTATTGGTACATCAAAAGAATTAGATAATTTTAATGAATTAGAAATGTTTGATCCCATCCAATTTTATGTCGGCCTGAATTCAAATAGTAAGAAATGGAAAAGCAAATACGAGCGTTGTAAATTTTTATCTGAACTTGACATAAACGGATTATTAGCCAGCTATGGAAACACTATGAAAGAAGCCAATGATTTATTGCCTAAAGGCGTTCTAGGCTACAATATAAATGAAAATTTTAATGATCAAATGACTATGCTGTCGAGAAAGTCGATCAATGGGAAATTAGATGCAAAACCGCAGCCTTTTTGCTTGTCTTATTTGACGGTATCGATTCAAGAAAAATATAAGAATGAATATTTAAAGATGTTTAAAAAACACTATCCTACCGTTATTATGAAACCCATCAGCGATGTCAAAAAGTTCGGCAAAGATTTTTTGAATGATAATTGCGATGCTATATTATTTGCGTGGAAATCAAATTATCTTGATGGATATGAGTATCTAACCGTTTTTCAAAAAAACGAGGGTAATTTCTCTGGGATTTACAATAAGACTATTTCAAATCAAATTTTACATAGCCAAGACATATTGAGCGCTGAAGGCAGAGCCACTGAATATCAGAAAATTGTAAAAGAGATAGGTGATTTCTGTATAATTCGACCTCTTTTTACTTCCCCTCAAAAAAGAATTTATGTGAGAAAAACTCTTAGAACGCCAGGAATAGGATTAATTTCGATTCATCAATACTATCTCGGCAATATAACAAGACAACCTATGTGAAATGAAAAATGACTAGCAAACCAAAAATTCACTTTCTAATTGAGCGATTTTTTATTATCGCTGGGCTTGCTATCTTAATAGCAACCCTGTCGGCTGGGCTTTATTTTAATAAATATGATGAACAGGAAAAACAAAAGAATAATCTGCAAAGAATTCATAGAATGCTGTCTCAGTTAATCGCACCTTCACTAATAATTTCTGATTTATCTGAAGTTAAGCGGCTGTTATTTATGGCATCCGGAGAGGAAGAAACATTTGTAGTAGTTGATAATGACGGCACTATTATCATGTCAGATTATGAAAAGAGTCACTTTTCGAAATTTGTTTCAGCTTCCTATAAATCAACTAGTGACTGTAAAAATCTAGAAATTGTTTATAAGTATATTGATGGTAAAAAATATTTAGTTAATTGTTCAATTTTAAAAAACACCAATGAAATTGCGGGTGAGAAAAACGCAGGCACATTATTAAGCTTCACTACTTACAAATGGTTTTCATTTTCTCCTATTATATTTTATTTTGTTGGATTACTAATTGGTTTATTTTTGTTTTTGATAATATTATTTAGAAGAATGCTATATCGTCGGTTATTGAAACCGTTAGTGACGCTGAAAGATCACATATTAAATACTTCAATAACACCTGATATTGTGAATGCGCCTAGAGAATTAATTGAAATTAAAGATGCTTTTGAAGGGCTGCTTTTAAATCTACAAGATGAATATGGTAAACGCATAGAAGCTGAAAAAATGAATGCGTTACTTGATCTTGCTGCTGCTGTGGCACACGATATCCGCTCCCCCTTGACAGCATTAGATATCATCATTAAAGACATTAAAAACATTCCTGAGGAACAACGAATAGTGATTCGCAATTCAGCAAACCGTATAACAGACATTGCGAACAATCTATTGACCCAGTATAAACGCAAAAAAAACACTGCCTCTGATGACTTTGAAAATATTAAGCCTGAACTTTTGTCTGATCTGCTTATGAGCCTGATATCTGAAAAACGGGTGCAGTATAGAAATGATACTACAAAATTAATAATATGCTTAGAAGAAAATGCCTATGGTAAATTTTCGATGATATCAGCCTCTGCATTTAATAGGGTATTGTCCAATTTAATTGATAACTCAATTGAAGCATTATCGAGTGAAATTAAAATCCGTCTGAGTACATCAAAATTAGATAGGAAAAATGTTTTAACTATTCAAATACAAGATAATGGATGCGGCATATCATCAGATACACTTGGGAAAATTACTAATGGCGAATGCGTTTCCAGCAAAGTAAAAGGTCATGGGCTAGGCTTGCTGAATGCAATAAAGACTATCAAAAAAGAATGGAACGGACACTTCCAGATACGTTCTTCCGTTAATAGCGGTACAACAATTGATATTACTTTACCGCAAACCTGCACGCCAAAATGGTTTCTTTCTGAATTAATTATTGATCCTAAAGAGTCTATCGTAATTTTAGACGATGATGAATCTATTCATCAGGTGTGGAAAAAGCGCTTCAAAGAAGAGCATGGTTATTTGAATTTTGTGAATCACTATAATCCTCAAGATTTATTAACTTGGTATAGAGAAAATAAATCGTTTGGTGAAAATATTTTCTTGATTGACTACGAACTGATTGGTTCTAACAAGAGTGGATTAAGTATTATTGAAGAATTGAATATTACTGATCGGTCTTACTTAGTCACAAGCCGTCATGAAGACTTAAGTGTTCGAGAACGCTGTGAGAAGATTGGATTAAAAATTATCCCAAAGACCTTTGCGGTATACATTCCAATATTTGTGTCTAAACACAACCCTATTAAGCCTGTTGATTTAATATTTGTTGATGATAACTCAGACATCACGGATGCCTGGAAATTGCATGGCCTCTCTAAAGGTAAAGCAATTGCTTCATATAATTCGATCCGCGCTCTTAAAATTGATTTAAATAAATATGATGTTGATACACCTATTTTTATTGACTCAGATTTAAATGATGTTATGAAAGGACAGGATTATGCCAAAGAATTATATGAGAAGGGATTTAGAACTATTTACTTATCTACGGGGTATTCGCGAGCAGATTTTCCTGAGATGTACTGGATTAAAGATATTGTAGGCAAAGAGCCGCCTTTTTGATTGGGTTAGCACATTGTTAATGTAAACGTTCACCGTATCTATTTAAACGCTTACAACGTGACTGCCTTATTATGTTCTTTTACGGGCTTAATATTACTACTATACTTAAAATGTGCTGAACTAAAAAAACCACCACACTCGGCACGCACTTCACATCCTTCACATTCTGGCATGTATCCATTTTTCCAATCAGAAATACTTTTTTTCGTGTATCGCCAAATGCTTTCGGGTATTAAGCATAACTGATGATTATATACTGATACATTTATTCCTGCGCGCGCCAAAATATCAATAGCCTCTTCAAGCTGTAGTTGATAATCGACAGGATCAATCCAGAGATCATTTATATTTGCTTTGGTGAAGCCAGTCATTTCTAATCCCATTAAAGCTACATGATCAACAAATAATAAATTGCGAGCAATAAACTCAGCTAATTTAGGAAGTCGCTGATAGGTCTGTTTATGAAGAACAACGCGAATTTCAACTCTTAAACCAAATGACTTTAAATTAATAATACCTTTAATAGTTTCATTGTATGCATTGTCAGCTTGCACTACATAATCATGAATATTAGACACATCAGAATAAACCGGTATGCCAAACATCAAATCATGGTGTTCAATAGAAGCAATTTTAGCAACAAACTCAGTATCCACGAAATTTCTACCGTTCGTTAGCACATGCAATGCTGTGTTTGGTAGGTTATTTTTAAAACTTTTAAATATCGCAATAAGGTCATCACCAAGAAGTGTAGGCTCCCCGCCAGTGATACCCACTTCCCTTGTATCCCTACTCATTAAGGGAATCATAGTTAGAATCTCATTGACTATATATCTATCATTGATATTTCTCGGTGGCTGAGAACACATTAAACAATAATTATTACAATTTTCCGTGACAAGCAATGAGTTATGATGCGAATTTCTTCTATAAAGTGTGCGAAGTGTTTGAAGACCAGGATTAATCGATACAATATCTTCAGAAGAAAGATAATATAAATCGCTAGGTAAATGATACACATTCTTCAATAAATGTAGATTCAATACTTCTGAAGTATGCGTTAAATACCCAATAAAACCTTCAGGCAAAATAGAAGGATGATTTTCTTTGCTTAAAAATATCAAGTTTGAACGAAGTGGCATTGGAATAGTTTTGTTATCTGTTAGTTTAGCAATGAGTTTGGATGTGATCACTATAGGCGTGATGGGATTGATCTTTGAATACAACTTAAGCATGTTATTACCTCACCCAACTCATCAATATAGATTTTGCATTCGCATTATCTTCCATTAAACGAATAAGATAGCGGAATATCTCCATATTCTTGTGACAGAAAGCACTCGTAGGTTTGTGCCCCACCCTATCTCCTTGAGTAGCATGATGAAACACAGGGTCACTACCGCAAAATGCTTGAAATCCGCAATCCGAACATCCTGGCATACTCTCTGTCATAGTTTGTTCTAACGTATCTAACAATACATCAGAACCTATAATATTTTCGTATGAATCCTTATGTAGATTACCTAGCTTAAAAGTTTTGTCATGCATTTCAGCAAGCATTCTAGCTTCATCAGAAGCATACACATCACCATCATAATTAAATACGATAGCAGCCATTCCTATACCCGCTGGTGATTGCAAATCGACATAACCAGGTTCTTCGGGACTAAACATCTTACTTAATATGATAGCTGCATACTGTTCAGAAAAATAATATCCCTGCTTATTTATTTCAAGAATATACTCAAGACCTTTAAAATAAAAATCTAACCATGCCTGCGTATCGTATTTACTGAACGTTTTGGTTTTTATAGCAAAACCATAAGGGCTTAATGGCCGTAAGAATATAGAATTAAATCCCTGCTTAATATATTCATCAATGATTTCATTTACTCTCCCCAAACTATTTTTTGTAGTTGTCATCAATGCAGACACGTTATCATATCCAAGTGCCTGCTTTACTTTATTAATTCCATTAATTGTTAGTTCGTAACTATTTTTTCCTGGTCGTGGTCTGTTTTTATTATGCAACTCTTCTGGACCATCAAGTGAAGTCGATATCTGAATCTTATGCTCATAGCAGAATAGAAGAATTTCCTCGTCAATAAATGCAAGATTAGTCGCTATAACAAATTGAATTTCTTTTTTCGCCAGCCTATTTCGCTCTTCTGCAACAAGAACAATATATTTAATTAAATCGAAATTTAATAAAGGTTCCCCCCCTTGAAATTCTATTTTTATGCTCAATGAGGGGCTTTTAAATGCAAAATCCAACCCTTTATCGGCTGTTTCTTGACTCATATTATAAAGTGAACTTTTTAAATTTTGTCGTGACACCTGGCAATAGGGGCATGAATGATCACATCGGAGACTAACAACAAAAATATGCAAACTAGTGAAATTGGATAATCGACTTTTCTTTGTACGGTATTTTAATGCAAGCAAATTAATTGCCACATCCGATTTTTCATCGTATAGAAAATGCTTTGCTTTTAAAGAATTATATATATCTGAGTGCTGAGACAATTTTTTATGCACAAAACGAAAGATATGATCTCGTGATAGAACTACATACTCACCAACCATATTGGTCAGCACATATCTATCGGCATCTAACGAAATAAATTTAAAGGGAAGTAACTTGTAACCACCCTCATCACTATAATAACTGCTCAATGATTTAAATTTCGATCTCTCAACAATCATATTATTCAGATTCTAGTATAGAAGTTTTTGAAAATGACTCTGCCAATATTAAATTTCTAACAGACTCAGCTTCTTTAGATATAATCTCTCTTAAGTCTTGATCTAAAAGTTCATTATGGAAATCAGCAATTAACTTATTCCTGACCTCAATACTAGTGCTGATTGGGAAGGTTAAAATTAATCGCAATTTATTCTGATTAATTGAATTAATCTGGATAGAACAATCAGCAGTGAACTTATAGCAAGATTTTTTTACTGCTGTAACGCTATACAAACCAAGATCGATCAAAATATCTACAGATTCAGCGCTGTTAGATTCAATGTACTGAACTTCACATACCGGCATATCAATTACCGACTACTTGAGTAGTGTGAAGAGTGCGAGCTATGAGATGAATGAGAGTAATGACCTGCAAGCTGCTCTTTATTCTTTTGATCTGATGGTTTAACTAGAAGCTGTTTCTGCTTGGAATGTTTTACCTGAGGAGCTGGATTTACAATTGGGTTACTAGCTTGGCCATCAACCCCACTTGGTACTGTTGCTGCTGTCGCAGGTAATGCTATCGATAGGAGTGCTGCAACTGCAAATTCAATCGGTTTAAGAAACTTCCTTTTCTTCCCATTTGTGTCAGTCATAGTATATCCATCCTGGATTAATACCTAATAAGATCGCATTCTAATAGATAGAATGCAACTGTATTTTTTTGATTCTATATCTCTAGGAGCACGTCTCTCTCTAATACACTGAGATTATGTATTATGATTGATTATGAAGACAAATAGTACAATCAATCTAAGTGTAGAAAACTCCTTTACTAGCTTAGAACTTAACCAGCTTCTCTCTTATTACACTCCTCATCTTTTTTCTTGCTCTCTGCCTGAATATTAAGCCAGCGTTGATTTTTTGTATTCGCCCATAAGCATAGACAGCTTGGTTAAATTAGCAATATGCACATTTTGCACCTTGCTTTTTTATCATCTAATACCACTATTTATTTATTGACAATCACTATACAAATGATGAGAATTAATTCTCACTGGATATTGCTGTACATTATGGCAGATAGAGGATGACAATAATTTATTTAGAGAAACACAATGCATAAAATAACTCTCACAGAAAAAGAAGCCTCAGAATACATCAACATGAGCAGAAGCTTTTTACGTCAGGATCGCATGAATGGAATCCGTGAAAATAGAACACAAGGGCCTAAATTTTTAAAATTGGGTCGGAGCATACGGTATCTCAGGGAAGACTTAGATAGCTGGCTGCTTGAACATCGGGTCAATAGAATTTAAGCTAGCCCATAAAATAAAGCCGTGCATAGCACGGTTTTATTAATGCTAGTCGTCAGATACTCAGATTTTATAGTTTAGGTGCATTAGCTTTTGAAAAAATTTTCTCTACCTCAATTGCAACTTTTTCAGCAAGTAATTTATTATTATTAACATCCAAATGAACTCCATCTGTTCGCGAAGGCTGTATAAATTGACTGGTATCTAAAAAATTAATTTTAAAGAAATCAGCAATATTACGATAATGTTCAGCGAATTTTTTTGACTCTTTTTCAGCACCGTCAAAAATAGTGGCCATAAAATTGAGTGGCTTTGTAATGATAGGCGGTGAAAGCAACAAAATATTGGGAGATTTCGCTGCTAGATTTGTTTGACTAGCCATAATTAAACGAACCAGCTTACTACACCCAATAGCAGCTAATTTTGCACTTCCTTTTATGTATTCTTTGAGATCATTTGTTCCTAATAACAAGATAATTAAATCTAATGGCGCATGAGATTCCAATAAAAGAGGCAACGTATTACTGCCATTTCTGTCTGCCACAAAGGGATCATCAAAAGCTGTACTTCTACCATTTAATCCTTCTTCAATTATTCGATAATTTAGACCTAATTGATGCTGTAAAAACCCAGTCCACCGCTGCTCGAAAGGATATCGATTTATAGTTTCAGGATCATAACCCCAAGTGAGAGAATCGCCATAGCAGAGAATACTTTTAATGCTTTTAATGTTTTTCATCACTACGCTCCTGTTTTTTATAGAAATGAATCAAGAATAAACCAAGTAGTTCGCCCACCATACACGGCACATCCAATGATATTGCTGTTAAAGATTGAGGAAGATTTATCAACGAGGTACGACCAGCAATATTCGATTCTCAAGCCACTTCATTTTTGTATGTCAGGATTCATTTATTTTGCACTTCATTTGCACTTCAGATTTATTCAGAAGAGCAATTTGGTAGGAATTTTCTACTATAACTTATTGATTCTATTACTGCCGACGCGCAGAGTCGAACTGCGGACCTACTGATTACGAATCAGTTGCTCTACCAACTGAGCTACGTCGGCTTTTTGATCAATTGCTATATTATTGAGGGGTGAATCTTAGGATAAAGCTCGGGGGAACGCAATAGCTGGGAGCAAAAAGGTTGCTGTCCAGCTGAGATTACGTTCTGATTTTTATGAAATATTGCTTATTTCGATGTTCTGGTTATTGGTTGATACGGTGACATATCGGCTTGAATGAGGACTGATTACAATTGTTTCAGGGATAATATTACCTACTCTGATAGTGACAGTGTGGTTCGTGGTATTTTTGGCAAAGAAACCTCCGGCTGCATATGCCGAGACTGAGATTGTGCCGATTAAGGTTGCTAGAAGTACTTTTTTTAAATTCATGTTTCAATATCCCCGGTCTAATTAAAATGACTAACGGCAAATTTATACTCGCGTCTGTTTGGAAATACAAACTAAAAAATTTTTTAACTTCTGTTGCACTGTTATAAAAAATCAGATATAAATTCGACTTCTAGCGCTAATCAATTATCTCTCAGTTTTTTTATCATTCTTTTTCACACCTCAATACATCACATACTGATTCAAAAAACTTTTTTTAAATTTTTTCTGGAGCCACAATGAGATCAAATTCTCAACTGGGATTTTCATTAATTGAATTAATGATTGTTGTCGCAATCATTGGGATTTTAGCTGTCATCGCGATGCCCTCTTATCAGAATTACACACAGCGAGCACGATTCGTTGAAGTGATTTCTGCAACCGCTCCATTTAAAACCGCTGTCTCTCTCGCTCTTCAACAAGGCACTCCGTTAAATGAATTAACCAACGGTGTGCATGGCATTCCAACGCAACCAGCTGCTACAAAAAATTTAGCGGCAGTCAAAGTGAAAAATGGTGTCATTACTTCATCTGCAACAGCAACAGCGAGTGGTAGTACTTACATATTGAAGCCCAATTCTGATGGCAGTATTTGGGCCGTCGAAGGAACTTGTTTTACGAATGGATTATGTGAATCTTAATTTATGCTAAATCGCGAAATTACTTATCTAAGTTTAGCAAATCATTTAGTGAATTATGGTTTGCTTGAACAGAAAATGGCTCTGCACGCAATTGAATGCGCTAAAACGCAAGAGATTTCTATTATTAGCTATTTAGTCAAAAATAAAATTCTATCCAGCACAGACATCTTGCAGTGTTGCGAAAATATTTTTAGCCTAACTAGTTTTGATTTACAACGTTATGATCCTGCTTGGCTTGCAGCATCAGCACTTAGCCCAGAGTTTATTCGTCAATATCGGGTGATACCGCTGAAAAAAATAAATAATATTTTACAAGTGGGTTTGGCAGATCCGACGGATCAGCAAGCGCTTGATACACTCGCTTTTCAGACTGGATTCAGAGTAACGCCTGTTTTGGTGGCAGAAGATCAATTGGCAGCATTTATTGAATCCTATTGTAGCAAACAAGATGTTAATAAAAATTTACAAATGAATTTGTTGAAACAAATTACGCTCGATGATCCATTGCAAGCAACACACGAAAGAAATATTCAATACGATGAACCGTTAATACAATTCGTGGATAATATTATTTTACATGCATTTCAACAGTCTGCATCAGACATTCATATCGAACCTTATGAAACAATTTGTCGGATTCGTTATCGACAACATGGGGTGCTCTACCCTATCCATGAAATTCCCATTCCGTTGGCAGCACGCGTTGCAACACGTTTAAAAGTCATTGCACGATTGGATATTTCAGAAAGACGTTTGCCGCAGGATGGTCGCTTTCAACTTAATTTGATAGATATTCGAATCAATACCTGCCCTACTCTATTCGGTGAAAAAATTGTATTACGACTACTAAACACGGGAAATATTTCACTTAACATTAATGATCTTGATTTGTCGAGTGCGCAAAAACGATTATTTTTAAAATCAATTTCTCAGCCACAAGGTATGATACTAGTAACCGGACCGACCGGTAGTGGCAAAACTGTCACACTTTATTCAGCACTTAATTTTTTAAATCAAACAGAAAAAAATATTTCAACCGTGGAAGATCCTATTGAAATTCGTTTGAGCGGTATCAATCAAGTTAACGTGAATGCAAAAATTGGTTTGACTTTTTCAACAGTGCTCAGAACTTTTTTACGCCAAGATCCTGATATTATTATGCTTGGTGAAATTCGAGATACAGAAACCGCAAATATTGCAATTCAAGCAGCGCAAACAGGTCATTTAGTGTTATCAACATTACATACCAATTGTGCAATTGAATCCGTCACGCGTTTACAAGCTATGGGCGTACTTTCTTATAATATTGCTGGCTCCATTTCATTGATTATTGCACAGCGCTTAATTAGAAAATTATGTCCACATTGCAAACAACCTGAAAATATCTCGGATCAACTGATCGCTGAACTTAATCTAGAGCAATATAAGTTACCGCAAAAAATCTATCGTGCAATAGGTTGTTCCAAATGCTCTCAAGGTTATACCGATAGGCTGGCAATTTATGAATTTGTGAGGATCACTGAACAATTAGCCAAATTAATTACATTGGGTGCCGATATACAAGCGCTCATTCACCAAGCAAAATTAGACGGTTTTATTCCTCTTAAAGAGGCTGGAATTAAACAAGTCTTGCAAGGAATCACCAGTCTTTCCGAAATTAATCGTGTACTACTATCATGAATATATCCCATTTTGAAAATACGACCTATCAGTGGATTGGAGTTATCAATCAGGGACAACGTATGTCCGGCGAAATTCTTGCGCAGAGTTTAAATTTGGCAAAAAGTGCTTTAGCCAAAAAAGGTGTACAAATTATTTCGATTCGTAAAAAGCGCAAACTGAGTTTCAAATTCAACACGCAGATAACTGCGATAGATATTATTTTGTTTTTGCGCCAACTTTCAACATTGATTATCGCAAATATTCCCGTCACACAAGCTATTCACATCTTAAGTCAAAACTCGGATCAGACAAAATTACTGCCTATTATTTCTATCATAAAAGACGATATCGCGGCTGGTAACGGATTAGCACATAGTTTGCAGAAATTTCCACGCCATTTTGATGAAATCACCCATCATCTAATTCACGCAGGTGAGAAAACAGGAACTCTAAATATCATGTTAGATCGTGTAGCGACTTATAAAGAAAATTCATCTGTACTTAAGAATAAAATCAAACAAGCTATGTTGTATCCAGCCATCATTTTTATTGTTGCAATGAGTGTAACTGTCATCATGTTAACTTTTGTTGTACCGCGTTTTGCTGAACTCTTTCACAGCATGCATAGTCAGCTTCCTTTGTTTACAACAGGTGTCATTAGGTTAGCCAATTTCTGCCGCCGTTATTGTTTGCTTATGATAGTGATTACTTTAGGTATAAGTGGATTACTTTATTACACTAGACATATTCCACGTATCAGACTGGCTCTTGATTTGCTATTACTTCGCCTCCCGGGCTTAGGCATTCCGCTGCAAAAGTTTATTCTCGCACGCTTTGCTCGTAGTCTCGCGACCATTTTTGCCGCTGGCATTCCTATTACTGAAGCGCTTAAAATTTTAACTCATACAACAGGCAACACAGTCTATGCCAATGCGATTCAAGCACTTTGTTTGGATATTTCTATTGGTAAGCAACTGCATTTTGCGATGCAAACCTGTAAACTATTCCCTCCAATGATGTTGCAAATGATTCAAATAGGTGAAGAATCTGGAACACTCGAAAAAATGTTAGCTAAAATCGCTGACTTTTATGAGTCAGACCTAGATCATTTAATTGCTAATTTAAGTCGGCTGCTCGAACCCTTGATTATGATTATTCTTGGTGTTGTAATCGGAGGGCTTGTTATTGCTATGTATTTACCCATATTCAAACTAGGGGCTGTAATCTAATGGATACAATTAACTTTATAATAGAACATCCTGATTTCTTTTTGATTTTGATTGCTGCACTTGCGTTAATTATCGGCAGTTTCTTAAATGTTGTGATTTACCGTTTACCGCAAATGATGAAAAACGAGTGGGGCCAGGAATGCCGTGAATACCTCGGATTAAAAGCACTTCCCTCTGATATTGAAAAAATAAATTTATATCTGCCACTCTCCCATTGTACCCAATGCAAAAAGCCCCTCAAATTATGGCATAACATTCCCGTCATTAGTTATTTGGTCTTATGGGGCAAATGTGCATTTTGCGGTGCAAAAATTTCTATGCGTTACCCTTTCGTTGAATTCCTCTGCTGTATCGCATCAGTTTATGTTGCCTGGCGCTTTGGCTTTACTTGGCAGACATTTGGCGGTCTTATTTTTACTTGGATTGCGATTAGTTTGATTTTTATTGATCTTGATCATCATTTGTTGCCCGATCAACTCACTTTATTGTTAGTCTGGGCTGGTTTATTTTTGAGTATGTTCAATGTATTTACCAATAGTCACGATGCCATCATTGGCGCAATTGCCGGCTATCTTATTTTTGCCGCTGTGCAGTGGCTGTTTAAAATGGCGACGGGAAAAATAGGCATGGGTGAAGGTGATTATAAATTCCTGGCTGGGATGGGCGCTTTTCTCGGCTGGCAACAATTACCTGTCATTATTTTATTAGCCTCAGTCATTGGTTTGATTTTTGGGATAACTCAAATGGCGATCAAACATCAATTTAAAAGTGTACCGATCCCATTTGGTCCCTATCTGGCATTTGCTGGCTGGATTAGTTTGATGTGGGGTCCTGAAATTGTGAGTATTTATATTCATAAAGTGTTGGCGTAAATAATCTAGGTATAAGGCATGTTGGTTATCGGTCTAACTGGTGGGATAGGAAGTGGTAAAACCACCGTCGCTAATTTATTTGCTCAAAAAGGCGTGACTATCATTGATACCGATAAACTGTCACGTGATTTGACGCTGCCTGATAGTCCTGCATTAAAACAAATTAGTGATAAATTTGGGCGTGAGATTTTATTGGCAAATGGCGCGCTTGATCGAGCACGATTGCGAAAAATTATTTTTGCGGATGAAACAAATCGATTATGGTTAGAACAACTTTTGCATCCACTTATTCGAATTGAAATGAAACGGCAAGCTGAAGAATCAGAATCGCCTTATTGCATTGTTGTGATTCCGCTTTTATTTGAAACCGATCGAAATCCGCTAATTCAACGAGTGCTTGTGGTTGATGCAAGTGAGGAATCACAATTAACGCGTACTTTGCAACGCGATGGTTCTTCTGATGCTGAAGTGGCAGCTATTTTGAAAACTCAGGTGGATAGGGAAAAGCGATTAGGTTTGGCGGATGATGTGATTCGTAATGATGGCGGGCTTGATGAGCTTATTCTGCAAGTGAAAAAATTGCATGAGTTTTATTTGTCGATTACAGGTTAAACGTTATAAATAATTCATTAGTTAGACTTTTGTAGGGGCGAACCTATGTGTTCGCCCTCTCAATCGAAGAAATAACATTTGCATTATGAGGCCGCAGGGCGAACACATAGATTCGCCCCTACAGAGCTCCTAGAAGCTGTGTACCAATCCTCTATTTTCTTCTTCAGTTTTAACCTGCACGGACTCAAGACTAGTTGCTGAGGTTTGCTTTGGAGTAGCAATAATTCCCTGCAACAAAGGTCGAGACTTAGGCTGGTCTCTCACCTCTGCTGATTTTTTTGCTACTTCTTCGTTTTTGAGTAACGTAGCAATTCTTTCACAGTTTAATTTATCTCCCTCATTAGCATAGACACTTAATGCCCTTCCATAAAAAATGGATGCTTGTCGATAGTCACCCAATTTTTCATAAGCTGCTCCAGCTAAACTACAGAAAGTTCTTTGACCCCAGTCTGTCTGACAAGACCGTTGCTGATGATAGTATGTGCCAGCACATGCAAAATGTTCTGCTGCTTTTTGGATATTATTATCTGCCAAATACAACAAGCCTAATTTGCTCTGCACATTTAAAAATGCGTCTGCATAATAGCAATCAATTTGAGGGAAATGTGATTTTCTCAGTAAACATACTAATAATTTAAGATTTTGTTGTATTAAATTTGTGTTTTCTTTCCAAACCTTAGTAACTGCCGCGGATGGAGAAAAAATTAATTCTCTAAGCGTGGTTGTAGATGGATAATCTCTTAAGACGGAAAAAGTTTCTTTTTCAATAAATTGATTCGTTTTAATTGCAGCTTCTAAGGATTTTGTAAATACGCTTTGATCTTTAATTGCCATTGTGAATTTAGAAATAATCCGATCTTTTTCAAACACATTAGAGAATTCAGCACGATACTGTATATAATTAATAGCTACTTTTTCTGTCTCAGGATAAAACTCGATTCCATAAAATCGCTTTATATCATTATCCAATACATGAGTTACTAGAACTGACATGGATGCTAACTCGCAGGGCGCCGATAACTTAAGCTCAACATCTTTCAGTTCATCTGAAGACTCATGCATAACCACGCACATTTGAACGATTGATTTTTCAGTAATCCCGTGATCTGCTTTGCTCTGCGCTAAAGCTGCCATATCCTCAGCGTTTTTATAAACGAAACAGTTACCCGTTGTGATATCTCGAAGAATAAAAAAGCTATCGCTATATTGGGCATCTAGATAAAAAAGTTCAATTGGATCGTGTTCGTGTTTGGATACTGCCAATTCTTTTGATTCAGGTACCGCATAACAAATATCTGTAGAGCTAAGCTCGCAACTATAAGGATCGACACCATATTGATAAACACTCCTTTTGGTAGGTGAATATTGCATCACCCCATCGAACCGAAACCGTGACGATCTTTTCCACATTTGTATTTTTGGCATCAACAAATCCTCTGTAAGAAAAATAATAGCTAGACTGAGAGCAATTTACACAGCGGTTTTCTTGTTGTGCAAAAAATTCAACTTCTGGCGGACTGTAATTATACAGATTTTAGTCTTCATCTAAAGGAAATATTAATCCAGCGCTGGCACCTACACATAATAAAAGCCTCGCTGAATGTGGATGTCTCTGCGGATTATCGTCCCTTAAAACACGATAAAAGTAGGCAATTCTTTTGAAATCATGATAATATTCGACCAACTTAACCTATTCTTCGAATGGTCATGATCGATAACATAACGACTTACGAACAACCACTGAATGAGCTCATTCGGGTATGCCTCCGATTGGAGCAATTATTCCTTCAAGTTGAGCATCAAATCGCAGATGTTTCGGCCTTCGGCACTCGCAATCTTATTGCCGCTATTATTAATATCCTACAACTTCTAGATCGCCCTGATTTAAAAGCAAAACTTGCCAAAGAACTTGCTCATCAAATGCAGTTACTTGCGCGACTCGAAAATACGCCGGATATTGATAAAACAAAGCTCAATGCGCTCTTGAAGCAACTGGATGAACTCAGTAGAAATTTGATCAGTAGCAATGGCAAAATTGCACAGAATTTGCGCGAAATTGAATTGCTAAATAACCTTAGATTGCATTTGGCGACCCCAGGTGGCGGATGTAGTTTTGATACGCCGGTTTATTATTATTGGCTGCAACAACCAGCTGCGGAGCGAACTGCAACCATTAGAGCTTGGCTGGATGAATTTAGTAGTATTCGTTCGGCTAATGAATTGGTTTTAAAGCTAGTTCGCGAAGAGAGCAAAATCCATCAGAAACAGGCTTCAAATGGGTTTCACCAGGAATTGCTCGATCCACAGAATAACCTTAGAATGATTCGGGTCATTGTCCCAGATAATATTACGGCATACCCTGAAATCAGCATTGGAAGACATTTTTTAAGCATTCGCTTCTTTGAACCGAATATCATTGATCGACCAGTGCAATATCAACATAACCTATCATTTTGGCTTTCTTATTGCACATCATGAAAAAAATCACTACCAAACAAACAAAAACTGAAGATATTTGTTGTCCTCATTGTGGCAAAAAGAACACGTGGACAACAGACAATCCCACCCGACCTTTCTGCTCTCCCCGTTGTAAATTAATCGATTTAGGCGCATGGGCGGCTGAAGATCATCGAATTCCAGGAGAATCGGTGGATCTGAATAGTGTTTTGCCTACTCATGAAGATGATGAAAAATAATAGCTTCTTATAGAATCTATCGTTGATTTTGCATGGGTCGAACACGAAGATTCGCTCCTACAAAAACACACGGCACGCATGCTTACCCTGAAAATAGTATTTATCCGAATTTCTTCTCTTAATACTATCTTAAGTTTTATGCTCTATCTTAGCTGACTAAAGTGGTTATACGGAGATGAGAAATGCAATTCAGACAAGTTAAGAAGCAATTATTAAATCAGGTCAAGCGATTAGAAGACACTCAAGTTAAAGCAGATGAACTTGGTAGTCAGGGTCTAAATTTCCAGGCATTCGCAGAAGAAATTAATCAACGTCAAAAATTGCCATATAAAAAATGGGATCGATACGAAAAAGAAATTACAAAGTGTCAGTCGGAATATAATAAAGAACAGGCAAAACCAAAACCAAAATTAAAACTAAAAGATATTACAAAGACTATTTCTAAGTGGCAAAAGTTAGTTGCTGATGCGGGAATATTCATTGGCCTTGAAAGCAAAAAACAAGATATGGCGGGCCCAAGAAAATTCCTTTCTGATCAAGCTCAATTGATTAGTCGAGCAGAACAATTTGTAGAAGAAAACGATGTAGAACCGAATCCCCAACCGCCCAGTTTTTCAACTACGGCGAAAGTAAAAAAAGCCACCTTACTTAATAAAAAAGATAAAACGCTTACACAACCTTTGCTAGACTCCACTCCTAAAGCAAGATCACCCGACAATAAGAAAAATAACATTGAAGAGGTAAAACAAAAACTGGCCGATACAAAAGCTAGCTTGGCAATTGCAGTTCAAAAAGAAATACAAAAAACTCCAGACGCATTTGCGGAAGCTGAGAAACTAAGTGCTCGTTATGGTAGCCAACGTGATCTAGCAGAAAAGACTTCAAACACCACACAAAAAGCAAAAAAATCATCTTCGGGTTTTTGGTGCTGTTGCAAGAGCGAAAACGAGACGGAAAATGATATTGACCTTAATTCAAGTGACAATATGGACAGTCATAAAAATAATAAGCGCAGAAAATAGCTTGAATGCAGTGTAAATAGATTATGGTTATTCAGGACAGAGTTACTTTAACAGTTAACATAATTAAAATTACAAGCGAGATGGAATTTCGGCTAACAACAGGGACTTAATTTTTTTTTATTTTTATAATTTCTACAAATGAAAATCGATGCCAATTTGACTGGATTCCGCGGAAAAGCTGACGTTGTTGCAGATTTTTTTGCTTTTGTAGGGGCGAACCTGTGTGTTCGCCCTCTCTATCGAAGAAAA
>JBDTIZ010000065.1:0-4163 GCA_039936115.1 Gammaproteobacteria bacterium | reverse complement strand
GTCCTGCGGATCAGCCACATACCCACAAGTGCGGTAACAATTTATTTATTTTTTTATTAATTTTAATACAGGTTAGAGTAGCCTAAAAATTTCTGGGGCGCTGGTCTGGACATTGGGGTCATTAAAGAGCAAAAGAAGTCAGGTAATACACATTAAGTTTTTGTGATTAGAAAATGCAGGGTGGATTAGGCGCTTTTTACCGTAATCTATCCTGCATTTTATAAAGCATAATAATGCCTTAGCCTGATAAAAGTAAGTACGGCGCGCTTCTTCCGCAGGCTTAGACAATGAAAGCTCTATTGCAAGATGATCAATTACGCTGACATTTATTTCCATTTATTGCCTATGCTCAGGTTTGACCGTGGCGCATCTGCATCTATTGACGCTTCCAATAGCACATCTGCATCTATTGTCGCTTCCAATACCACATCCGCATCAGTTGGCGCTGCCATAAACATATCTGCATCTATTATCACATTACTTTCGATTACATTAGACGTTCTAGTAAAAAATCTATTCGGATCAACAGAAGCTTCAAGTTGTGACAAATTACTTTTTGATCGTCCACTAACCATATCTTCGAATTCTTGTTGAGACATTTTTTCTGGAAATACAAGAAATTTTGCAGATGATTGATAATACTGAATGAGCAAATTAAAATTATTTTGTGAATCAATTCTAGGAACATAACTACGTAACTTAGAAAGGCCATTACATATTGCAAATGCAAACCGAAACATTCTAGCTAGCGCTTCACGATTCATTTTCGCATTTTTGTTCTCTAACAAATTAGAGAGAGCCAGCTCCTTTAAACAATAATCCAAGGGACAATCCAGATTTAAGTGGGTTACAAAAAATTCAAAATTATCTTGAGTATAAAGCATCTTCCGAACATCAGAAGTGGTGTTTAGCTTATAAATAGAATATGCATGCTCAATCAAATAAAGCTCTTCTGGCTCAACAGATAATAATAAATCAAAATTATTCTGAAAATTGGCATTTAATGAGCTTCTATTTTTAATTAAAGAAAGAATTCTTAGCAGATTAAATGCATAGTGATATAACTTGTTTAAGTTTAGCGAATTTTTGCAAAGAATTTTTTTTATTATTTTAGTAAAATTAGCATCATCTACATAAGAAGACATCATCGTTTTTGTCTCTTCAATCTGTTTAGCCTGCTTTCTATAAATAATTTCTTCATTACTAACTTTTTGCGCTAGAATTTCATTAAATTTCGCTTGCGTTAAATTGCCTGTGCCACACTCAGAAACAATATTTTCAATATAGTCTTTATGTAAAAGTAATAATTCAAAATTAGCTTGTGTGGCAAGATTAGGCGAAGCTTCTTTCAGATAATTTATTACATAGCCAATTGAATTGGCTATGCTGGCATTTTCTGCCAGTGCATCACGATTTTTATTTGCATTCTCATTCTGTAAGAGTCCTGCGGAAGCTAAATTTTGCATACCTGATGCAATTAATTGTGCTTTGTCGGCATGGTTTATTAAAAGATTAATATTCTCTTCTGTGTAAAGTACGGTTTGAATGATTGGGTCTGTGCTACCAAAGTAACAAAGTCCTAAGCCAATAGTACTAATATGCGCTGGATCAACCTCAAATAACATCGTAACGATTGTCTGAGCTGCGGCATTGGCAAATAGACCGTGGCGCTCTAGTTTCTCAAGAATCGATATAAAAGATGTGGCACAATAGCTAAATCGATTTATTTGGACGGGTATTACTAAGATACCTAATTTGTGTAATGCTTTCTTTAAGCGAGTGAAATTTATATCCTCGGATTCTCTAAATTTTTCCAATACATCACTGATTTTTGTATCTTTTAAATTTTGCGTAAACTTACCTTCTCGATTTTGCACATTATTATCCTATTAGACTTGATTGCTTGGGTAATTATTGCACATAGAAATACTATTAACAATAAATATAGCCGAAACTCAAGCTATCGAATGATGATCGACTTAGCAAAGCTGTTGAAGAAAAAATGAGACAAGACCTTGTTAGATATGAGAGTACTCATGGCATAGCGATCAATAACCATCGTGATATTTCGTCGCTCCATTTTTAGGGACACGACCTAGACTCGACCCATTTTTTTTATTATGCGTTATACTCAATAGGGAATGATTTGGTAAAATCAAAACTGAGTATCCTAATGAATATACATATAATCTTAGCATAGCTTGCTAGAGGCGACCGATGAGCACATCACACCCGCGTGAAAAGACAATAACACCCGATACCACTATTTATAAAATCATGGACTTTGATGGCTGTTTTTCCGGTCTTGCAATGCTACAAAACCCATGGTATCGAAAAAGATTTATTGAAGGATTTGGATACAGTGATGAGGTAGTTGGAAATGATTTGTGGGCTGAATTTATTGAATCAAGCCGTTTTGGAATTACGCTTGGTGAGCAACTAGCGGATCCCAGTGTGGGCAACATCACTATTGTGAGCGGTTCAAGTCGAATTAGTTTGCGGCTAGATATGACTAATAGAGTAAATAATTATGATGAAAAAAGAGCGGGCAATATGGATACGGGCTCCGCATTTGTATTTTTTAAAGATTTTTCCAATTTCTTAAATCAACATTTTAAAACTGATAAATTTAGTTTTAACAGTAGAACTGTCTATGACATCCGGAATAAGATCCCACCAGGCACGCATGTAGACAAGATTTTTACCGATGAATTTCCAATTGGTTATCCAGTTGATTTTGTTGAATCAAAAGCTGAGTTAGAAGAGTATCTAGAGCTTTTAAAAAAGGTTATTCCTGTAGATCCCGGCTATGACTATAGTAAAATTTCAATGCTGTACTCCCAAATACACTCACTTGCGTCAGAACGAAGAAACGAAAATATCATTTGTGAATTTTATGAAGATAGACCAGAAATATGTAATGCGCTTTTTGCCGCTTTTCAAAAACATCCTGAACTTATACCATCCAATGTTGAATTGAAAATATTTCACTTTAACTTAAGCGATGCAAAACCTAGAAAAAAAATTACCAAAGGTGGTGAAGGCGATGTCATGGAGACTCTGATTAGTGCTGTGCCTGAAATGAACTCTTTCTCACCCGATTTATTGAGTTTATCCATTCAAGGTGAGGGTCAATTCAATCCTGACTATGCTGAGGATACACTGATATTGCATGATAGAATTGTCAAAAACGGCCTCAGTCATAAGGTTTTAAAAAATAATAAAATCATACCATTTCCGACTGATTCAATCGAATCAGCTATCGCGGAATTTAGCAGTATACTAGATAAGAAAGCACCGCCAACGTCGGATTCAAATTTATCTCATGATGATAAAGCTGAATCGGATGTTTCATTAACTTCTGCAGATCAATCTGAGACCTCTAGTTCAAGTGATTCAAAAGACTCTACAAATGATGATGATAAAATATGGGCTGATTTCGATAGCAACAATGAAGTCTCATCCGTGAATGAAGAAGTAAAAGCTTATGAGAACCCCTCCATTCCCGAACCCTTTCATAAAAAAGATACTCAAACAACAGATCCCTTTTTCATTGAAAGATTACAATTAAGAGTGAAAGCCGAGATTGAAAGTTATTTTCTAATTGATCGATCATTTTTGAAAAATATATTTCTTACTCATAAGAATGATGCGAATCATCTAGTTCAGAAAGTTGTTGTAGAGCGACCCAACAAAGCACAAATGTTTCAGGATATTGCAATAGCATTATTGAATGAATGGGATAAAGCACTCAAAAAATATGAAAATAAATTTTCAAAAGTAGCAAATAAAAATCAGGCGATACTAAATTTTATCGACCAGCGCGAAGATACCTATTATTATCATGTATTAAAAAGTTTGCAGTTAATTGCAAAAGCTTATCCCGTGTATCAAAAAGAGTTCTCTATTTTTGGAGTTATACCAGAACTTGAAAAATTAAAAGAGTTTTTGCCGGAAGATAATTCTGAACAAAGTGAAAAAATGAAATTTAAATAATTGTATTGAAACAGGTATATATATTTCTATATAGGTTCGCTTTTTAATGACCCCAATGTCCAGACCAGCGCCCCAGAAATTTTTAGGCTACTCTAACCTGTATTAAAATTAATAAAAAAATAAATAAATTGTTACCGCACTTGTGGGTATGTGGCTGATCCGCAGGA
>JBDTIZ010000064.1:0-34407 GCA_039936115.1 Gammaproteobacteria bacterium | reverse complement strand
AGAGAGGGCGAACACATAGGTTCGCCCCTACAAAAAGCAAATAAATCTGCAACAACGCCGGCTTTGTCCACGGAACCCTGTCAATTTAGCGTCTGTTATGATTTGTAAAAAACCTCAATATAAATCGATCTTAAAAAAAATCAGTTTCTATTTAATCATTTCTTTTCTAAAATTTCATAGCTCACTATAGCAGTAGCCGGCGTCATTGAATCCCCTTTTTCACAAGGCGGCGTATGCTCACAAATTTTAGTAGCAATTGTAGTAATTTTTATTCGTTTACCATTCACAATTTTCTTTCCTTCTGTATTCGGACAAATATCCTGATCTTTTTTAATTTCTGTATTCATAAGATAATTTTTTTCAATAAAAGATTTTCCATGTTGCACAGAACCCGAAATCCAAAAATAATCTCCCATACTGCAAGATTGGACAATAATAATTTCAGACAATTTTTTGCTTGATTTGGAATATCCACAAATTGAAATAGCCAAGAAAGAAATCCCAGCTATCCAAAATAAAATATTCTTTAGCATTTTATTCACAATTACCTCATAAAAGTGAAGCGAGCATTATACTAAGTTTAGTATCTATTTAACAATGATCTTCTGTAGGGAACTAAAAACGCTCACAAATGTCTTCAATTTTTTTCAAGACTAGCTTCTGGATATGATTCTCTTTTATAAATAAATGTCCACTATCAAATTCATAAAGCTGGCATTCTTTGTTAGTATGATTAACCCACCCCTGTTGATCTGCATTGCTCACCCAAGTATCACGATTACCTAGAAAGACACTCATAGGAAAATCAAGTGGGGGTTCATTTTGATAATTATAACTTTTGACGATTTGCATATCGCCAATAAAAATCGGTAATAAAACCTTCATAATATCTTTACTGAATTTATTTTGATTCCCATAGTCTACAAGGCCGTTATCATGGAATATTGCCGATAGATTTCTTAATGATTCTCCACTTAACTCTGAAATTTTAGATTCATTGACTAATTCAAATAAATCAATATCCATCGCGAATAGTTGTAAAATAATATTGTCTAAACTTTTAGTTGGAATACTTGGATCGGGAAAAGCTGAAGCAATGATATGTAATGGCTGAGGAAGTCCACATTTACGCAAAGCACGAGCCAACTCAAATGCAATTAACGAACCGAAACTATGTCCGAAAAATACAAATGGTAAATCAAATTCAGACGATACATTTTTGATTAGCAGTTCTATCAGTAAGTTGATATTTTCGATAGGTTCTTCATCGCGTCTATTTTCTCTACCGGGCAATTGAATAGGACACACTTCGATAGTTTCGGGTAAACTTTTTTGCCAATCGCGATAAACAGATGCCCCACTGCCACCAAAAGGAAAACAGAACAAGCGGATTTTAGGATTACTTTGCTTTTGTCGGTAAGTAATCCATTTATTTGTATCCTTAGAGTCAGCGGGAATCGTGACAAAGCTCTGTTGCCTGTGATTAAAAATATAATTAGCCACATCTGAAATCGATGGCCCATTTAATAAATTTTGCATAGAATAATTGACCTGAAAAACAGACTCGATTGATGCAGAAAAAACGATAGCCATTAACGAATCTATACCCAGATCGCGTAGTGATTGATTCGGGTTAATATCCTGGATAGGCATAGAAAAAATGGTAGCCATCTGATTAATGAGAAAAGTCAGGATTTCTTCTTTCGAGTTAACATCACAGCTCACCGCATTAGCAACATCTTCAACACGAATTGTTTCACCCAGTTTAGCCATACAAATATTACTAAATTCGAGTACGACATCTTCATTGGCATCGATTAAAGTAAAGTCACCTTCAAATTTTTCACCCTCTGAATAAACATACTTTAGTTTCGTAACCAGTGATAACGAATAATTTTTTATACCATGATAAGTAATTCTATCAATTTTAGAAGCAATATATGACACTCTATATTTTTCTGGTAAAAATAGAAATAATGACTGAATACAACCATCAATAATGCCGAGATGAATATTTAATTTAAAGTTAAGCTTGCCATGTTCTGAGTCTGCTTGTTTAAATTCACACAATGCTTCATTATTGTGAATCCAATATTTATTTGCCCAACGAATACTATCGCCAGCAGGCATACCCATTTTTGTTACTCGATCAAAGAATTCTTCATCTGAACCAGAAAATTCACTCAGCTCAACAATCTTATTTTTAGAATAATTTGATTTGACAGGAGCTGCTTGTAAAATTAATTTTCCTGTTGCGTGCTGTGTCCATACTGAAGTTTGTGATTGCGTATAAAAAGTAAATTCAAAATGTGTCTCATGTTTTCTCAATACTAGCTGAACTTTTATTTGCGCATGATTAGGAACATAAATAGGCGAACTAAATACTAAATCATCTACTGTAAAACTATTTTTTTGATAGAGCGCATCCACAACAATTGCTATCATTTCCAAATAATAACCCGCATGCAAAAAGTTAAACGTATCTTTAATTTCCGGCATGACTTCAGTATTAAATTCAAATTCGAATTGGATTTCACTCAATGGTGATGCAATATGTTTACGCTTAAATGGATAAAAATCTTTATCAGCTAAATTATTACTTTTCAATTTCGGCCAATACTGCTGATGTTGCCAAGGATAATGGGGAAGATCTAAAACAGGAAATTTCCTATCTGCTTCATATAATTTCCAATCAAATTTTTGTCGATGCAGATATGCCGTTAATGGTTTAAACACTGAAGTATTTTTTAATTCATCAGGTAACACGCTTTGTTCATTATTTAAAGACAGGTAAGTCGTATTTGTATTGACAAATTCTGCTAATTTCATCTGCTTTAATTCGGAAAGAGAGCGATACAAATCATCAATTGACTCAGCTACAATCGCAAGTCTATAAAAATAGTGAGAACGCCGAACGTGTAAGTTGTAACATAAGTGCGCGAGATCCACAAATTTATCATTGATTAAATAATCATACCATTGATCTATTAATATTTTTAAAGAAATTGAATCTTTTGCAGATAGTGTAAATAATTCTTTAGTATGTGTTGCGTTCGTAATCGCAAGTTGTGCGACTTCATCAATCTGCAATTCACGCATCACAACATGCGCATTCATTCCACCAAACCCAAATCCACTGATGCCTGATTTTCTCACCCCACCATAAGATGGCCATTGCTCTATTTTTGTGGGCACAGATAAATGATATTTATCAAATGCAATATGCGGATTTGGTTGGGAGAAATTCAAATGTGGTGGAATTTGTTTATGTTGCAACGCTAAACAGACTTTGATAAGACTAGCCAAACCCGCCGCAGGTTCAAGATGACCGATGTTTGTTTTGACTGAACCGATCCAGCAAGGTTGAGTACGATCACGGTTCTTGCCAACTACTTCACCTAAGGCTTGGATTTCTATCGGGTCTCCTAAAAAAGTACCTGTTCCATGACATTCAACATAAGAAACTTCCTTTGGGTCGATTTGAGCGACTTGATAGGCTGATTTAAGTAAAGCTTCTTGTTGTAGGCCATTTGGGGCAGTCAGTCCGTTCGATTTACCATCTTGATTGACTGATGTTCCAGCGATGACGCCATAAATTCTATCATTATCTCGTAATGCTTTAGATAAAGGTTTTAATACCACCACCCCAGCGCCTTCGCCTTGTACATATCCATTTGCAGAAGCGTCGAATGTTTTGCATTGTCCATCTGGTGAAAGCATTTTAGCTTTTGACAGGATTAAATTCAAAGACGGTAATAAATTTATATTGACAGCAGACACGATTGCTAAATCACATAATTTGGCTTGTAAATTTAAACACGCTAAATGAATTGCAACTAGAGATGATGAACAAGCTGTATCAAGAACTATACTAGGTCCACGCAAATCAAATAAATAAGATAATCGATTTGCGGCAATACTAAGTGCATTTCCTGTTGGAATATAAAGTGCATCGATATCACTATCTACAGTTTGTAAATTACCAAACTGGCTTGCATAAAGAGAGGAAAAAACACCTGTATTGGATCCAGCTAGCAACTCCACAGGAATTCCAGCATCTTCAAGTGCTTCATACGCAACTTCTAACAATATGCGCTGCTGAGGATCCATTCGAATTGCTTCACGCGGTGTGATTCCAAAAAAATAAGCATCAAATGCTGCAATATTATTTAAATAACTGCCACGACAATTTTTTGTTTTGTGACGAATTGTGATTTCATCCGTGTTTTTTAACAATTCCCAGCGTTCTTCAGCTATCGTAGAAATAGTGTTTTTTCCTTTGCTGAGTAATTCCCAGTATTCATTTTTGTTACTTGCTTCCGGTAAACGACAACCAATGCCAACAACTGCAATGGGGTTGAATTGATTATTTTTCTGTTCAGCAATTGTTTTTTTTAATTTTTTGATTGCGAGAAGTGCTTTTTTTAAAGTAGTTGAATCGGTTGGCATTGATATTCCTCTTCTATTATCTGTCACTGTCCTTTAGTAGGGTGCATTAGGCACCGTATATTTGTAGGTTAAATTACAAATCATTCACAGACACAAGCTCATCCTCAATCAACTGTGCAATCTGTTCATTCCCTAAATTCTCCATTTCATCCATAAATTTTTGCTCGTCGCCATCAAACAATTTCGATGAAGCACTTTTCTCTAACACCGTATTTTCAGGTTGAGTGGTACTATTAATATAGTCCGTAAGCTGTTCCAGCGTAGGGTACCGATAAAGATCCATTGGAGATACTACATCAGGCACATAACTCGACAGTTTGCCGATAAAATGAATGCCTATAATTGAATCCATACCATAATTTTGAAATGGAACATCTACTGCAATTTCGCTAACATCTAATTCTAACAACTCAGCTAATATCTTAATGAGCAGCACAGTGAGCTGAGCTTTATTCAAGATTTCATTCGCTTTAACATGCTCACTTTGACGAGTGACAAAATTATCAAAATAAGCCCATGATTTCGCCTCACGATTTATTGTCATAAATTGCTGCCAACGCACTTTAAAAACACCAATCACTTTAGGTTGTGTTACTAATAAGTATTTCAGAATTTTCATTCCTTCTGAAGGAGAAACTAGAGACATCCCCACTGCTTCTACAAACTTAGTATGATTGTAATTAAAGCTCATACCTTTTTCCGCCCAAGCGGCCCAATTGATACTCATTGCTGGTAAGCCTTGTTGTTGCCTATACAATGACAATCCATTTAAGAATTCATTTGCACACGCATAAGCACTTAATCCGTTTATGCCAAAATAAGGCATGGCTGAAATAGATGAAAATAAAACAAAACACTGCAAATCAGCATTTTGAAATAATTCATGTAAAACCAAAGCACCTTGCTTTTTAACAGACATTACTTTTTGCAATAAAACATCAGACATTTTTTCGATGGGCACATTATCAGTCGTAATACCAGCCAAATGAAATACACCAGTGATTGTCTTATTCCATTCATGCTCCGTAAGTTCTATCGCATTTCTCATTTGTTGTTTATTCGTGACATCAATCGCGACATATTTAACATTTGCCTTACTTTCTAGATCAACTAGTTGTTTGATTTTTTCTTTTAACATTTCATCTTGAATAGTAGACCAGCTTAATTTGTCTGGTAATTGAGTGGCGCCAATTAAAAGTAGATTTTGAGTTCCCTGTTGTACTAACCACTTAGCAACTTCAACACCTAACGCGCCTAGTCCACCGGTTATGATAACCGCCTCTGGTGCTGTCCAGTTGATACCTTCCTGCACTTTATCTTTCGATAAATACTGATTTAATCGAATAATGAATCGTCTGTGATCACGGTAAGCAATATGATTTTCTTTACTCTGATAATGTCTTATTTCATGCGCTATGATTTTCGCATCATCATATAATTTATTTTTTTCATCTAAATCTATTAACAATACTTGATATCCAACTTGTTCAGAACCAAATATTCGAGTCATAGACCATAAAGGATGCTGCCATAATTGGATAAACTCATTTTCTGTCACCGCTTGGCTGCTCTGTGTCACTAAGGTAAATTGCAGCTTACCTTGCCATTGATGTCGTATCACTTCTTGAAACAGTAAAAGTAAATTGACGCAAGGTTCGAATGATTTCGAAACTTCGCTTAATTCATCCTGTGAAAAAATTGAAATATTAGGTAGGAATTTGCTTAAATAAATAACTCCTTGAAGCTCTGTCCCATGAAAATTGTGAACGTGTGCCAATAATTTTTGATAATCCTCTCGACAAGATGGATTAATAATGAAAATTTCATCGGATACTTTTTCAAATCTTTCGCCTATGAAACAGTAAGTGCAAGAAGATTTACCTAACTCATTTTGCAAATGAAGCCCCAATTCATAATCACTAAAAACAAGCCAATGCGCTGTTTCTTTTTTACTCTGCACAATATTATGAGATATTTTTTCTTCCCATCGCGCGGTGTAAAGCCAATCGTTAAGTTGCGGAGCGGTATCAACAATAGTCGGCTCTGGTAATGCTTGTGTTGTGATCCAGCAACGTCTCTTAGCAAACGGATAACTGGGCAATGAAATAATTGAAGGTATTTTATCTTTATATAATCCATCCCATAAAACAACGCCACCATTAAACCAATCATCAACTAAATTGGTTCTCGTAATTTCACCAGGATCACCATTCCATACTTCAGGGTAGGATTGTTCTGGATTTTCTAGATATAAACTTAATTTATTGAATAGATCTTGATAATTAGATGACATGATAGCTAATCTGCTAGCCATTCTTTCACGACCTATTTGCAGGGTATAGCAAACAGAATATAACCAACTATTTATTTGACTATCTGTCTGATAATATATTTTTTCTTTCAGTAAATAATCAGCAATTAGTCGCAAATATTCATTCAATCTCTCAGCGTTTTGTGCTGATAACACAAATATAAATGAATTATTTATCACAGGTAAATCAGATAGATTAACTTGAGGATATTCTTCTACAATCATATGAATATTCGTTCCACCTGCACCAAAAGAACTGATGCCTGCTCGTCTTGGTACACCATGCGGTGACTCCCATTCACTCAACTGTTGTTGAACAAAAAATGGGGTATCAGCAAATTCAATATTAGGATTTAATTCAGTTGCATGTAATGAAGGAACTAACTTTTGATGTTTCATTTGCAATAACACTTTAGTTAATTGTGATATGCCTGCAGCAGATTCCAAATGACCAATATTAGATTTAACAGATCCTATTGCACAGAATTGTTTGTCCTTAGTAAATTCTTCATACGCATCTTGTAGTCCACGCACTTCAATTGGATCACCCAACGATGTCCCAGTCCCATGCGCTTCTACATAAGAAATGGTACGCGGATCAATATTTGCTTTATTCAGAGCATCTTGGATAACATTTGTTTGTGCATTCGGATTAGGAACACTGTAACCACTGGTTTTGCCACCATGATTCATGCTACTGCTTTTGAGAACGCCATAAATATGATCGCCATCTCTTTTTGCTAATGAAAGAGGTTTTAATAAAACTGAACCCACACCTTCACCTGGTACATACCCTGTACCATTTGCCCCAAAACTCGTACAACGACCTGTACTCGACATAAAGCTGTAGCTACCCAGCATATGATATTTACAAGGATGCAAAGACAAATTCACACCACCGGCGATTGCCATCAAACAATCACCTCGTTGTATACTTTCATAGGCAAGATGAATAGCGGCTAACGACGATGAACATGCAGAATCAATAATATAACTTGGCCCATTGAAATTAAGAAAATAGGAAACACGATTTGCAATTGAAAATAATTGAATATCTAGTGGAATTCGATTTCCTTTATGCCACTCTTCAGCAATAAATAGTGGATAAAAATTATAAGTAACACCCGCGAAAACACCCACTTTATTGTTTACTGTTTGTTTGATACGTTGACGTGTATAACCAGCATCTTCTATCGTAGACCACGCTGATTGCAAAAATAATCTTTCTTGTGGATCCATCAGTCCCGCATCGCGTGGAGAAATATTAAAAAACAAGGGATCAAATTTATCAACATCTGCAATAAATCCACCATGTTTAAAATATTGCTCTTCTTCACCTATTTTGACGGGATAATCTTTGTAATTCCATCGCTCTATGGGTACTTCTGAAATACAATCACGACCTAATACTAAATTTTCCCAAAATTGTTCTAGATTATTTGCCATTGGATACGTTCCGCTTAATCCTATAATAGCAATATCTTCTAACTGATTTAATTCGCGGCTTGTTGCTAACGTCTTAGCATCCATCGTGGCAACTGTTGCCTTTTTGTGTGCTCTATCAAGATGGATGGAAGATTTTAGTGATAACAACTGTGTTAATTTGTCATGATGTTTTTTTAATAAATACAGGGCCAAATCACTGATGGTGTTTTTTTCAAATAACAATGTTTTTGACAACGTACCAAAATCAACTTCTAACCGATTAAGAATTTCGATGCCGAGTAACGATTCAACTCCGTATACTTCATAAGTTGCATCAGGAACAATTTCCTCGAAAGGTAATTTCAACTTTTCTGAAAATATACTTTTTAAATAATGAATAGCAAACCCATCCAAATCATTCTTAGATGATTTGATGACAATTTCTTTTTTTACTTGTGGTGGTTGAAACCAGTAATATTCTTTACTAAACGGATATCCAGGCAATGCAGAAATCCGGCATTTATTTTTATCCAAATAGAGTAAATCCCATTCAATGGGATATTGCTTAATATATAAATCAGCTATGATTGACAAAGCTTCAGCATTGTTATTTTTAGCATCCGTTAAAGCAGACTGATACAACTGCTGATACACAAGATTTGATGCTTCATTTGTCTTTGTATGATTGATAAAACAATTTGATTGATCACCACCTATTAAAGCAGTTAACCCGGCATGCAAATCTGAAACTGAACCGACTACGAATGCACACCGTGATTGAAAATGACTTCTACCTTTGCTCAAAGTAAAACTGAGAGCAGCTAAATTAATTTCTTCTTTTTGTTCGACTAACCACGCGAGTAATTCAACATATTTTTGTTTTAAACTCTTTTCATGCTTAGCTGAAAGCGTTATTAGGAACGAAGATTGTTTGTTATGTTTTATATCACGCTTGACGATAGAAGATTCTTCCAATATAACATGCGCATTAACGCCGCCAAATCCAAATGAACTGATACCAGCACGTCGTGGAATTTCATTACCATTTATATCTTTAAGTCGCTTCCATTCAACTGTTTTGTTGACTAAATAAAATGGACTTTCAGCGAAATCAATATAAGGATTTAATTTTGTAAAATGTAAATTACCTGGTAATTTTTTATATTGCATAGACAACAATACTTTAATAACACCGGCGATACCTGCAGCTGATTCAAGATGACCAATGTGTGTTTTCACTGATCCCAACCCGCAAGTCGCTTGAGAACTTTGAGCTTGATTGAATACTTTTTTTAATCCATTAATTTCGATGGGATCCCCTAAAACAGTTCCTGTTCCGTGCATTTCAATATAACTAATGCTATTGGGTTCAATATTCGATTGATTGAGTGCTGATGAAATAACGTCTGCTTGAGCTAGTGGATTAGGCACCGTGATAGAACTGACATGGCCACCATGATTAATCGCCACGCCTTTAATTACACCGTAAATCGTATCACCATCAGCCATTGCTTGTTGAAGTGGTTTTAACAAAATAGCCGCGGCACCTTCGCCCCTCACATAACCATTTGCATCACTGTCAAATGTTTTACACTGACCGTCAATACTTAACATACCTGCTTTACTCGTTGCAAGATAAGCATTAGGCGTTAACAATGCATTCACGCCGCCTGCAATTGCAACATGACACTCTCCATTTCGGATGGCTTGCACTGCATGATGAATTGCTACTAAAGAACTTGCGCATGCAGTGTCAATCGCCTCGCTGGGGCCTTGTAAATTTAACAGATAAGATACTCTGTTCGCTATTAAACAGCGTGGTGTTCCTGTAGCAACATAAGCATCAGTAATTGAATTTTGTTGTAAAAGTTCGGCATAATCATTATTGACTACGCCAACAAAAACACCTGTTTTTAACAATGAAAGTTCGTCAGGCGCATAACCGGCATCTTCGATTGTTTTCCAGGCGACTTCTAAAAATAGCCGTTGCTGCGGATCGATTAGCTCTGCTTCACGTGGTGAAATATTAAAAAATCCAGCATCAAATAATCCAATGTTATCGACAAATCCACCCCATTTTATTTTTGTTTTATTTGTATCACTGAACGGATCCCCGTAATAGTCTTGCCAATCCCAGCGATTCTTGGGAATTTCGCTAATGCAGTTTTTCCCAGTAATAAGATTATTCCAAAACATTTTTAAATCTGCAGCGCCAGGAAATATTCCATTCATACCAATGATTGCTATGTCAGCTGATGAATTGGCTGAGTCTGGTTTTGTAGAAATAGTAGTTTCTAATTGTTCAAGATGATTACCCACCATAAAGTCGGCAAAACTTGAAAACGTTGGGTGTTCAAATAAAATAGCTGGTGTCAAAGACAGATGATAAAAATAATTAATTGCATTAATTACATTTGTCATACCAATCGAATCCAGACCGTATTCACTTAAATGTTTATTAACATCTAACTGAGATACTGGTATCTTCAATAAACCCGACACGATCTGCATAACTTGATGTTTGACACTATCCAAGGATAAGATTTCTGATGATTTTTCTTGCATTGAAAAATCTGTTAAACCATTGTTTTCAGGCACCCAGTAACGTTGTTTATCAAATGGATAGGTAGGAAGTAAGATTCTTTGTTTTGTTTCATCACAATGTAATCGTTCCCAGTCGATTTGATAACCTTGAAGATAATATTCCTTTATCGATAATAGTAATTCTTTATAGTTATCTTCATTTGTTAATTCACAATTAAGTAACTCCTCAAGATTAGTTATTTTCTCAGAATGAACATGATCTGCAGTAATGAAGTTATGATTTGATTTCTGAAGATCAACAAGAGATTTTTCTAATTCAACATTTGAACTAACTACCAATGCATGTCGTATTTCAAAATGTGTACGGCCTGCATTCAGTGTGTAGCTGATATTTTCTAATATGATTTTATTAGAGTTCGATTTAAGCCAGTTAGCTAACTCGCGAATTTTCTGCTGCAGTGAATTTTTCGTCTTAGCAGAAAGTGTAATAAGGTAAGCTGGTTTTGCTACGGATTTAGGTTGAGTCGATTCAGAAGGTGCTTCTTGTAATACAAGATGTGCATTTGTTCCGCTAAAACCAAATGAACTAATCGCTGTCAACCTAGGCTTACCAGACTGGCTCTCCCAATGTTTATATTCAGTGTTTACATAAAATTGACTATTTTTAAAATTAATATTTTCATTTTCTTGCAGAAAATTAAGAGATGGAACCAATTTTTTATGCTTTAAACACAATATCATTTTAATAACACTTGAAACACCGGCTGCTGTCAAAGCATGCCCAATGTTCGTTTTGACAGAACCAATACCACAAAAGTTTTTCAACTTTGTGTAGGTTGAAAATGCACGTGTCAACGCACCCAATTCAATGGGATCACCCATTTTTGTGCCTGTACCATGTGCTTCAATAAAACTGATATCTTCCGGATTAATGTTGAAACGTTGATAGACCTCTAATTCAAGATCAACTTGTGATTTCATGCTAGGTGCAGTGATTCCATTTGTTTTACCATCTTGATTCATGCCTGAGGCTTTAATTACTGCGTAAATAGGATCACGATCTTTGATTGCTTTCTCTAATGATTTCAGTAAAAGTACACCAGCACCTTCACCAATCACAAATCCATCCGCAGAATTATCAAACGTCTTACATTGTCCGACAGATGACAACATACCAGCCTTACTTGTCATGATATGCATGTCAGTTGTTGTACCAATATAAATACCACCTGCCAATGCAAGCTCGCTCTCACCTAAGAGTAAACTTTGGCATGCTTGATGGATTGCAACGAGAGAGGATGAACACGCTGTATCAATTGCGAGACTGGGACCTTTTAAATCTAATAAATATGAAATGCGAGCAGCTAAAATTGAACTGCTCATTCCAATCAACTGCTGCGCATTGGTTTCTATATTAGATTTTTTTAACAATTGCGCATAATCACCTTCTTTAACACCGACAAAAACCCCGCATTTTTTGCCTGCTAATGCTTCTGCAGAATACCCAGCTGTTTCAAAAGTCTTCCAGCATTCTTCTAGAAATATTCTTTGTTGCGGATCCATTAGTTCAGCATCAGCGGGGGAGATGCCAAAAAATAATGGATCAAATTGATCAATCTGGCTTAGAAATCCGCCCCACTTGCTATAGCTATGATTAGGTTTGGTAGTATCTGCATCATAAAAGTTTTCTAACGGCCATCTTTCAACAGGTATCTCTGTAATCGCAGAATGACCTGATGATAGGTTATGCCAAAATGATTCGACATCATTCGCATTCGGGAAGCGGCCTGAATAACCTATAATTGCGATATCAGTTAAGGAGGTTAGTTGTGATATCTTTTTTTGATAATTTGACTCACGTGTGCATGGTAACGTCAGCTTACCGCCAGCGCCTTCGTCCCGTGACTTGTCCACGGGATCCATGCTTGTCATCTGTTCTTTTCGCTGGATCCCGCAGTCAAGCCGAGAGAGGACGGCATTGGAGATTTCAATTTTTTTTTTAGATAAGTCGTCCATCATATCTAAGGATTTCAACTGTATTGATCCAGGAGCTTGTTCAACCCACGTCACACTTTTCTCTAATTCCAATTCGATATGATTCGCAAATTGCTTTATGGTCGGGAAATCATAAATCATGGCTGATTCGATCGATATTTTGTAAAAATTATTTATTTCCCTAACGATTTCAACTGCACCAATCGAATCAATACCTAATTCTTTAAAACTGCTATGTATATCGATTCTAGTAGGCGGAATATGTAACATGTTAGATACAAGTTTTATTAAAAAGGCAATTGAGTCATGCTTAGCTACAATCATAGCAAGTGGTTTAGTTAAAACATCTGTGTCGGTTTTGTCGGAAATATTTTTACCTTGATAGCTTTCTAATTTATTAAAATAATTTTTAATATTATTTGTAGCATCTTGATTAGAAAATATTTCATTATGCATTTTCACTTCGCGCATAATCGTTTCATTCAGCTTTACTAGCAAGGATTCAGACTTATCTTTTTTGAAAACACGCAAAGCTTGACTAGATTTTTTAGCAATAGTTTTTGCAATTGACATCGCTTCATCAAATACCTTTTCGCCTATTTTGAAAATAACAGTAGCGCCACGTGATTTTAATTCACTGCCTTTATATTCCTTCGCTGTCCACAGCATTTCATTTGCGAGTGACTCAGACAGCTTTTCCTTCAAAATTAAAGTTGAACCGACTCCGGGTGTGAATCCATACTTCATAAAATTAGCGGTATACAAATGATCTTCTGACATGATTACCATATCTGCGAATAAACCAAATGCTAATCCTGCACCAAACGCATGGCCTTGCATTGCAGCAATAACAGGCACCTTACATTCTAATAATCCACGATAAATAAACGGCATATCGGTATATTTTATTGTACCCTGAGAAATGGCAACTAAACCGGCCTCAGATCCGCCCAAGCAAAAAATGTCATCATAGCCGGTTACGATGACTACTTTTATCATCGGATTATTTGCGATTTCACAAAATTGTTTTTCAAGCTCAGATAGTAATTCATCTGCTAATTGATTTTTATTCGCGCGATCAATTATTTTAATAACGGCAATTCCATCTTGACTAACTTGAAGTGTAACCTTACTTTGATTCGATTCCTCTAAATTTAACAAAGGTGATGCCATAGATCTTGCATCAGAAGTTTGATAGCTATCATACCAGCAGCGTTCTTTTGTGAATGGATAAGTAGGAAACGAAATTTTTCTTTTTGGTTCATCAATATATAACTGTTCCCAGTCTATATCATGACCAAGACTGTAACTGTGTGCGACGTTCATCAAATTATTACGATATAGTTCGGGTGATTGGCCACCACAGTGTGAAATTTCCCGCATAACATGTGACTGATTTTGTTCTTCACGCAGAATTTCTCGGGAAAGTGATACATTTTCTGGTACATTGCCTAATCTGATTTTTTCTAATGTTTGATGAAACTCTGTCATTGTACTTGCGACAATTGCACAACGATTTTTAAAATGGCTTCGACAATGGTTCATATTGTAACTTACATCAGCCAACGGAAAATCTGAATGTTTAGATAGCCATGCATCTAAGTCATTAATTTTTTGTTTTAAAGATTCTTCTGTTTTTGCTGATAATGCAAAAAGATAAGCTGACCTATTTGACTCATTCATCTTCACATCTACGGTCGGTGATTCAGTCAAAACAAGATGCGCATTCGTTCCACTAAATCCGAACGAGCTGACGGCTGCAGTTCGAAGAATGCCAGAGTTAACTTCCCATTCACGCAATCGTGTCGAAATATAAAATGGACTTGTATCTAATTTGATATGTTCACTAAGATTCTCAAACTGGGCTTGTGGTGGAATTTTTTTATTTTTTAAGGCTAGTAAAACTTTTATGACGCCTACAACACCAGCAGCCATCGTAGTATGACCAATATTTGATTTGACCGACCCTAATGCACAATAACCTATTTTATTAGTATATTGCCGAAATGATTGTGTCAACGCCGAGAATTCAATCGGATCACCTAATGCCGTACCTGTACCATGCGCTTCAACATAAGAAATGTGTTCGGGATTAATTCCTGCTTTTTTGTAAACTGCCAACTGAAGTGCCGATTGCGCTTCAGGATTGGGAGCAGTTAAGCCTGTCGTTGTACCATCTTGATTGATACCAGATGACTTAATCACACCATAAATCTGATGGCCATCATTAAGTGCTTGTTGTAGCGGTTTTAAAACCAATACACCTACACCCTCACCTAAAACGATACCATCCGCTTTTTGATCAAAGGCACGGCACGATTGGCCAGCTGATAACATACCCGCTTTAGCCGTCATAATGTGTGTTTGTGGTGTCAACATTAATGAAACACCACCGACAATTCCGATTTCACTTTGTCCTGACAAAATACTTTCACACGCTTGATGAATGGCAACTAACGAAGAAGAACATGCTGTATCAATTGCGATACTGGGGCCTTTTAAATTCAAAAGATAAGAAATACGTGCCGCTAAAATGGCTGTAGATAAGCCCGTAAATGCAAATGCTGAATTTTTTAATCCTGCTTCATGAAGTAATTCTGAATAATCACCATAACTTGCCCCCACAAAAACACCACATTTTAAACCTGAAATTGTTTTATCAGAATAACCAGCATCTTCAATTGCTTTCCAAGTCTCCTCTAAAAATAAGCGCTGCTGCGGATCCATCACTTCCGCTTCTTTAGGCGAAATATTAAAAAATATTGTGTCGAATCGATCAACATCTTTCAGAAAAGCGCCTACACGACAGTAAGTTTTGTTTTTTGCGATTGGATTAGAATCATAATATTCATTGACGTCCCAACGGTCTTCTGGAATTTCTCGAATTGAGACTACACCTTTCGCTAAATTTTCCCAAAATTCATCAACATTATTTGCATCGGGAAAACGTCCAGACATACCAATTATTGCAATATCAATATTGTCTGACTTTGAATTGAGCTCTAGAATTTTTGTTTCCTCAGGAACTGAGGTTTTTTTCAGTTCCATTCTATTATTTACAGCTAACGTATTTTCAACAGATACAACAGGTAGTTTTATACCTTGCACTTCTTCTTGCAGTTGATGTATTTGTTTCATACTGCTAATAATAAATTGCGAAATTTTTTCAACTGTTGGGTAACTATACAGATTAGCCGTTTCCAAATTTATTTTTAACGTTTGATTGAGATCACGAATGATTTCAACAGCTGCGATGGAATCCATACCAAAATCACCAAAGCTAGTTGTGACCGTGATGTCATGCGCATCCAAGTGAGTGACTTTAGCCACAATTTTCTTGACTGATGTCTGAATATCTCCGATGGATATCGAGAGTTTTTCCGGAACAGCTGAAGATGCAGAATAACTTTTCAGAGTGATTTGTTCACTTGAATTAGACTTTGCTATTGGTATATTTTTTGCTTCTTGTTTTAAAGCAGTTGTTTGATTAAATACAGCTTGTATTTTTTCTTTGACTTCAGCCGACGTGAATGTTTTTGTGTGCATTGCTAATTCAGACTCAAGCACAGCTGGAAGCTGGTCTAAGATTTTTTTCGCCATAGCTTGTTTAAGTACTTTTAATGCCGAGACTGGTTTTTCTGCAAGACTCATTGCAATAGCAATAGCCTCATTTAAGACTTGATCTTGAGGTTTAAATATAACTTGTCCAGTGCGCGTTTTTAGTTCTGCCCCCGTAAGTAATTTTGCGGTAAACATCATTTCAGTTGCAACATTACCTAATTTTTCTTTTAAAATAAATGTAGCACCCACACCTGGTGTAAATCCATATTGCATAAAATTAGCGGTATAAGTACTTTCTTCCGCTAAAATAATCATATCTGCATAGAGACCAAATACAAATCCTCCACCATGCGCATGGCCTTGCATTGCTGCAATCACAGGTAACTCACATTCCAATAAACCTTTGTAAATAAAAGGTAGATCCGTAAATTTTATTTTGTTTTCCGCGATAGACACTAAAGCGGATTCATCACCGCCCATGCAAAATATATTTTCATAACCCGTAATCACCACAGCTTTCAATTTTGGATTATTTTTTACAGTCAGAAACTTTTCCTGTAATCCATGAAACATAGATTTTGTTAGCATATTTCGATTTGTTTTATCGATCATCCTTATCAATGCAATAGTATCGTTGATAATTTCTAGTGTAACTTCATTCCCATGATAAGGAACAAGTTGTTCATGCTTTTCAACAGAACTCTCTTTTTCAGTAGTATTTTGATAAGAGTCATACCAGTACCGCTTATTATCAAAAGGATACGTTGGCAGAGAAATCGAATGAGGAGCTTCATACCTATATAACTCGGCCCAATCAATTGCATGTGAGTCTACATAAAATTTTCCTAGCATAAGTAATTTTTCACGATACATCTTTATTGATACTTGATTATCATCTGAAATTTCTCGCATCAACTTCTTCAATTCAAACGTTTGTTCCAGAAAATCTGTTTCGTCGTTAGAGTGAAACAATGCATTCTGCGGAATATTATTTTCCGAAATTTCTTGTAGAGTATCTGTTAATTCGTTAAGTGAGCCTGCAACAATTGAATATCGTTTCGGAAAATGACAACGTTTCGTGTTAAGCGTGTAACTGATAGCAGCAAGCAAATGATTATTATCTTTTTCTTGTTGAATTTTCTCAGTAAGCCATAAGTGTAATTCTTTGACTTTGCGTATTAATGAATTGTCAGTCTTTGCAGACAAGGTTAACAAGTAAGCAGGCTTCATGCGTTGATTGTGTTTTTTTAGTATGGTAGATGGTTCTTCTAGAATGACATGTGCATTGGTTCCACTAAAACCGAATGAACTAACACCTGCACGTAATGGAGTTGATTTATGACGAAACCAAGGAGTTAATTTAGTCGGAATTGCAAGAAACTGTGCGTCAGAATCAATATGTAAATTCAAGTTTTTGAAATGCAAATTGGCAGGGATTTGTTTATGTTGCAGCATCAAAATAGTTTTAATCATTCCAGCCATGCCAGCAGCTGCTTCTGTGTGGCCAAGATTGGTTTTCACTGAACCAAGTGTCAATGATTGGTTAGCTCTATTTCCTGTGCCAAACACATTTGATATTGCTTTGACTTCTACAGGATCTCCCAACGACGTTCCTGTGCCATGCGCTTCAATATAACTAATCGTATCTGCTGTAATATTTGCTGAATTTAACGCACTCTCTAATAATTTTTCCTGAGATACTTTGTTTGGCGCAGTCAATCCATTGCTCGCGCCATCCTGATTAATGGCAGATCCTAGGATGACTGATAAAATAGTATCGCCATCTGCAATCGCTTGCGAAAGCTTTTTTAATACTAACACGCCACAACCTTCGCTACGCACATAACCATCGGCAGCCGCATCAAATGTTTTGCATTTCCCATCGGGTGCTAACATGCCCGCGTTAGAAAAAGCCATGTTGAGTTCTGGGGATAAAATAAGATTAACTCCACTTGCCAGTGCAAGATTACATTCATCTAAACGTAAACTCTGACAAGCAAGATGCACGGCAACGAGTGAAGAAGAACATGCGGTGTTAATTGCAAATGCTGGACCTTGTAAACCTAATGAATAAGCTAAACGACCTGCGGCAACCGAACCTGAATTTCCTGTTGCGAAATACGCATCCATTTTTTTGAAGTTGAGATTTTTAGTCAACAGTGTTTCGTAATCATGTGAAAAAATTCCGACAAAAACGCCTGCGTTTGTACCTGATAATTGACTTGCCGGTATTCCAGCATTTTCTAACGCCTCCCATGTCACCTCAAGTAAAATACGTTGTTGAGGATCCATGAGCTCAGCTTCGCGTGGTGAAATATGAAAAAATGTCGCATCAAATCCATCCACATTTGACAAAAACCCGCCGTAGGCCATTGAATCGCCTAACAGATCGCGTCGATTTTCTGGTACCGGCGTAATTGCATTCTTACCTGTTTTGATGAGATTCCAAAAATCAGTACTATCTTTGACATCGCCTGGAAAACGACAACCTATTCCAATCACAGCAATAGCTTGATTATCCTTTTCTTGCTTGATGTCTGCAAGCACTTGCACATTATCAGCAATAGTTTGCGGTCGTTCCTGTACATCCCGCTGCTTAAGATAATTAATGATTGCGAGCGGTGTTGCATATTCAAAGAAAAAAGTCGGATCGAGCTTCATGCTGAACTGTTGGTTAATTAGCGTTCTCAACTCCAACAATCCTAGGGAATCAAAACCCATATCTCGCAACTGATAGTTAATTGAAAATTCATTTTTAAATTTATCTGTTAACAATAATTTTACGCAGTGACAGATCGTATCATGAATCGTGTTATCTTCTGATTTTCTAACTTGAATCACTTGCTCTGTGGCAAGCGATTTTGCACGATTTGGAATTTGATATTCAATTAAAACGCCAGCGCCTTGATTATCGTGATCTTCAGAGCGATAACACGGTAAAACTGCTTTAATTTCTGCACCATGACTGGTATGAAAACGCAGTATGGGATCAATTCCGCCTTCTGTTTCAATATGGTTTTGAACATATTGTTCCATAGAAAGATGAGTATGTGTCGCGTAATTCTTACAGCGTGTTATCCCAACTACTTTTTCAATCCCGCCCATTACAGTCACATGCCAAAGAATAAATTCTAATAATTGATCGCCAAGACCACTGTCTTGTAATTCTGGTGCTACATTAATTCCTAATAATTGGACGATGTTACCGTTTTGATTTTGCAACACTGAAATATTTTGGTAGTCCGTATTTGATAATTGATTCAGATCTGAAATCTTTTGTGTATATGCAGCACCCACAATTTTCCCTGCTATCGTGACAACAAATTGTCCTTGTGGAAATTGCGTAATTCGACGTTTAACTTCATAAGAACTTGTACAGAGTTCTTTGGCGGTACATTCTGCTTCTAACGCTAGCAAAAATGGCATATCAGCTTGCGTTGCAAAACGTAAACTATAAGGTTTTTTTTCAAAGAAGTTTAATGAGATTCGAGTATACGGTAGTGTGTTTGGATATCGTCGTGAAAATTCCATTTTAGGAAATAATCCGACTTCCGCTGCCGACATCAAAAATACATCGGCTTCGACTAAATATTGTTTTGAGAAAGCATGATAAGCATCAAAATGAAAACTTTCATTCTGATCAATAGATGCAGATACAGTTTCAGGTGATAAGCAATGCACTTCTAATAATAATAAACCATGCTTTGAAATCACGGATGCCCAACGTGCTAAATGTTCCACTAAACTTTGAACGACTTCATTAGATTGAATCACTTTACCATGCGCATCAACATACACACCTTGATAGTTATATGAAGAACGTTTCTGTGTATTTGTGACATCGATCGGTTTTAAATAAGGTCTATCGTGATCGAGGAAAGATCGAATATGTAAACTATTTTCCGGATCTTTAAGGCCTAATGCTCTCAAATCTGACATGATTTTTTCTGGATTACCAATATCGCCTTCTAATGTATAGTGCGGTATAGCCTTTAGAGTATTCTCAGTTGCGATGAGTGATTTTTTGTTAAAATCAACGCCTATCACATGCAAAGGATACTGAAGAATAACACTCCCTCTTGCTGATTTTGTGCAGATAACATCATAAATATTTTTTAAAAATGTACCGTCACCACATCCGGTATCAATAATATAATTTGGTTGCTTATCAAATGGTTTCTGATTAAAAATAGAAATAATGATTTCTTCTACTTCTTTGAAATATCTGATGTGTTGAAAGCCACTACCAATCACATTCAATGTTCGATCAAGATGTAATTCATGACCTGATAAATCTTTCTTAAATACATTTTTTGCATCGTTAAATAACAGTGTGTTCATTTTTGCAAGCATTGGCGCATAAGACGCGGCTGTGGCGACATTATAGGCCCGCTCTAGCATAAATTTGCCCGCATCTGTTAGTTTCATTTCATTATTTACATTGCCTGCCCATTGTTTATTTAAAAATAACGTCTTTATTTGTTGCATCAATCCGCGTGGTAAATTCAAGCTGAATAATTGTTCGGTCTGTGCAACAGCATTTTTTAATGCTAATAAGAGAGGCACGATGACTACACCATCTAAATAATCTCTTAGTAATGAATCTTCATTTGAGGGAAAATTGATAACAAAAGAAAGCCATTTTTGTAATGTTTTCTTTGATCGATATTTTTTTAATAATTGTTCAAACGGAATGCTATATAACGATATTATTTTTTCCGGAATAGATTTTATTATTTTATAATCTTCGTCTGACAGGGTTAACAAGTACAAACCGTCTGAATTTTTTTGCACCCACTTCATTGATTCAAACATGCGTAAAGCTATCTGCAAATGACCGTCATTTGCTTTGAAGTGCGAAGACAGCTGATCTAAATAAAATGCTTTATCCCGCGATAAAAAATTAAAAATACCTTTTTGATTACATGTTAATATGACAGGTATGGCAATATAACCATGAATATATCGATTGAGAATTTCTAACATTTCTAGTCCTTTATTACTTTATCTATTCCGTTTATTTGCCGGATTGGATTCGTCGAATAAGACCCGTCAGCACTTTTCCTGGGCCAATTTCTTCAAAATTAGCTACACCTTGACTCATTAAATACTCTATCGACTCAGTCCAACGAACTGGATTTGAGATTTGCTGGGCAAGTGTCTTTTTGATCTCATTCACTCGATACGGTTTTGCTGTCACATTAGAAATTACAGGCATTGTTGGCAATGCAAATTGATATTGATTTAAAAAATCTTCAAATGCATTTTGTGCATTTTCCATGAGCGGAGAGTGAAACGCTCCACTGACTTTCAAAGGTACGACCATCATTGCAGCTGCTTGCTCGCATAAGACTTGCGCTTTAGCAACTTCATTGCGTTCCCCAGAAATTACAATTTGGGTATGGGAATTATAATTCGCAATTGCAACTTTTTTAAAATCATTTTTTTCAAGAATCGACAGGATAGCATCTGCTTTCAATCCTATGATTGCAGCCATCGCACCATTGGCTGCTTCACTCATGAGTTCCCCGCGTTTTTTTACTAATTTGAGTCCAGTTGCGAAATCAAATACTTCTGCCGCGAGTAGCGCATTATATTCCCCAAGACTATGGCCTATCAGGAAATTCGGTGGCTTAACTTGGGTTCGCAGTCTATCGCGATAGGACAATGCATTCATTACATAGAGCGCTGGTTGAGTAAATTGCGTTTGATTAAGCTGTTGATGAGGATCATTCAAACAAAGTGTTTCAATTGAATAACCTAGAATTTCATCAGCTTCAGCTGTCATTTCAGGAAATTTATGGAATAAATCCTGTCCCATCCCTTTTTCTTGTGAACCTTGACCTGGAAATATATAAGCTGACATAGAACCCTCCTTGTTTCCATAGTTTGGAAATCAGGGTATCATGCCTCGGAATATAAAATGAAGATATCTTGCGACTAATTGTTGATTGACATTCCGAATCTGGGCTCTCGTCAATGCGCATAGGCTATGGAATTTCTAGCAATTCATAAAGACGTTGTTGCGTAGTATAGGCTTTGTGGTTCATGTTGGCAGTTGCAGTTGGCGCTATCATTTGCACTTGGCACTGTCATTTGCACTTGGCACTGTCACCCCGCACTTGTTGCGGGGTCTGGGTTTTTACATAAATAAAGTCCTTAAAAAGCTTTAAAAGGAATTTTTTTATTGAAAAGCCCAGACCCCGCAACAAGTGCGGGGTGACAGAAGCAAAAGCAAGTGACAGAAGCAAAGGCAAGTGACAGAAGCAAAGGCAAGTGGCAGAAGCAAAGGCGAGTGACAGAAGCAAGGGCGAGTGGCAGAAGCAAAGGCGAGTGACATAAGCAAAGGCGAGTAGCAGAAGCAAAGGCAAGTGGCAGAAGCACAGGCGAGTGGCAGAAGCAAGGGCGAGTGGCAGAAGCAAGTGCGAGGTGACAGAACTCAGCACGAGGTAAGAAAGCCAGATGTGGAACTAGCTTATATTTTACAAACATAAAGGAATCACAAATGAATCGACACGACGTCTGGCTAACCTTAAAAGAAAACATTCTAGAAGTTTTACCCAATTTTTCTTCTTTAACAATGACTGAAACTGATAGTCTAAAAGAATTAGGCGCTAACTCTATAGATCGTGCTGAAATTATCATGCTCACCATGAGCCAACTAAAACTGAAAATCCCTTTGGTAACATTTGCAACGGCCAAAAATATTGGTGAGTTGTTGGATATTTTTTCGGGTGACTTTCAGCCTATCAGTTGAGGTTTGTTATGCGACACGAAAATCAGAAAACTAACATTGTAATTTCTGGCGCAGGCATTCTAACTACACACGGTCAAGGTCTACCCGCGTTTACACGCGCATTACGTGCTGGTAGTCAGTTATTTAAAGCAGTTCATGATTTTCCTATGTTAGATTTTCCTGTCATCGCTGCAAGGCTTAACCAGTTTGATTTTGAAAAAGGCTTAGCGTATTTTTCACATTTACCTGCGGAATTAATTCAAAAATTTCGCGCCATTGGACGTCGCTCGCCTCTCACCATACAAACATCTTTATTGACTGCACTTGAAGCATGGGATCAAGCACAACTGTTTCATCGAGAGCTAAATCCCGAAAAAATCGGATTAATTGTTGCGGGACAAAATACGACTCAGGGTTATCAATATCAATTACAAAATGCATTTAAATCCGAACCCGCTTATTTGCCACCTACCTACGCGCTACATTTTATGGATACTGATCAAGTAGGAACGCTAAGCGAAGCCTTCAATATTCAGGGTGAAGGTTTTACGGTGGGCGGCGCATCAGCTAGTGGCAATGTTGGAATCATTCAAGCATGTCGTCTGATCGAGCAACAATTAGTTGATGTTTGTATGGTAGTTGGCACCTTAGCTGATTTATCACCCATGGAACTGCAAGGCTTTCATAATATGGGAGCATTAGGTGGAAAATATCTTCAACCTGAGCAAGCGTGCAGACCGTTTGATAGTGAACATGAAGGTTTTATTTGGGGACAAGCTAGCGGTTGTTTGATTTTAGAATCTACTTCCCATGCAAAAAAATCGCATATCAACTCATTGAGTCATATTTCGGGTACCGCTATGAATCTCGATGCAAACCGATTAGCAATGCCCAATGCACTCGGAGAAATTAAAGCAATGCAACAAGCGTTGTATAAAGCAAACCTTGCCATTTCTGATCTTCACTATATCAATACACATGGATCATCATCACCGTTAGGTGACCAAACTGAAGTAAGTGCACTAAAAGAAGTGTTAAAAGATCAGATTTCAACTGTTTGGCTTAACTCAACTAAAAGCATCACCGGACATTGTCTCTGGTCAGCCGGCATCGTTGAGGCAATTGCAACTGTAGTACAACTGCAAGAACAGATGGTGCATCCTAATTTGAATTTAGACAATCCAATTGATAAAGATTGCCGTTTTGCAGGTGGACAATCTGTTAATGCAACTATTAACACAGCACTTAATAATTCATTTGGATTTGGCGGAATCAACACAAGTATCGTTCTCACTCGCAAGGAAAATTAATATGGCAGTCGGTATCGAATCGATTAATGCATACGGCGCACAAACCTACATTGATGTGCGCACTTTATTTGAAGCACGTAAATTAGATCTTGAGCGTTTTAATAATCTCATGATGCTGCAAAAATCAGTTAATTTACCCTGCGAAGATCCCGTGACCAACGCGGTGAATGCAGCGAAACCCATCATAGATCAATTAACTGATACCGAAAAAAATTCGATTGAATTATTAATTACGTCTACTGAATCAGGTTTAGATTTTGGTAAATCACTCAGCACTTATATACATGATTATTTAGGATTGAGTCGCAAATGTCGTTTATTTGAAGTGAAACAAGCGTGTTATGGCGGCACTGCTGCCGTACAAATGGCTGCAAATTTTATTGCAGCGGGGGTTTCGCCCGGCGCAAAAGCTTTAGTCATTGCAACAGACGTTGCACGCGCTGCTGGAAAATTAACTTATATGGAACCTTCACAAGGTGTCGCCAGTATTGCAATGTTAGTCAGTAACAAACCCGATATTCTTGAGCTTGATCTTGGTGCAAATGGTTATCATGGCTATGAAGTCATGGATACCTGTCGGCCAGAACCTGAAATAGAAACCGGTGATTCTGATTTATCACTCATGTCTTATCTTGATTGTTTGGAAGCAAGTTATCGCGCGTATACTGAAAAAGTTTCGGGTGTAGATTTGCAAACTACGTTTGATTATTTTGCATTTCACACACCTTTCGCTGGAATGGTGAAAGGCGCACATCGCAATTTGATGCGAAAATTTAAACCGCTTGCACCTGATTTATTACAAGCTGATTTTGAAAAACGTGTTGCGCCTTCGTTACAACATTGCATTAAAGTAGGGAATGTTTATTCAGGTACTGTCTATTTGGCTTTGTGCAGCGTGATCGATCATGCGGAAGTTAATGCACCTAAACGTGTTGGTATTTATTCGTATGGATCAGGTTGTTCTTCTGAATTTTATAGTGGAATTATTACACCCCATAGCAAGCAAAAATTAGCAACCATGCGAATAGGCGATGCCTTAATGAATCGGTATGCATTGACAATGGCTGAATATGATCAGTTATTAGATTTAAATATCGAATGGTTGTTTGGCATTAAAGATAAAAAAGTGGATCGCGGGGGTTTTGCTGATATTTATGCAAAACAATTAGAAGGTAAGGGATTGCTTTCGCTGATGGAAATAAAAAATTATCATCGTAAGTATGAATGGAGCTAGGGCACACATGTAGCTTCGCCGCCATTGAAAAACCAGTAAATTTTCGAATATTTAATGTTCTCTTAAGATTAGATTAGTAAAATGAGCCATTAATCACTCACTAACTATTTACTATCGAGAATTAACCACATGAATATTAGAAACTTTATACAACGAACGCAGAAATTAGGCGGTGCTTGTAGTGAAGAACCAGGCTATGCTTTTCAAAAAGCATTTAGAGTTATTAAGAAGCTTTTTCCTAGGGAAGCTGAGGAGAAAAATGATGTAAAGACAAAGCTCAGCCTGTTTGTTGCTTTGTATTATACTAGCAAAGCGATTGCATTATGCCCTAAGAGCAAAGCGGATAAAGAAAAATTTGCAACATTAAATGCCAAATTAGAAGCTGACTGGATAGAGGCAATGGGTGGCATAGTTAAATGTGTAGAATTCCTGATAAATCATCGTCAAGATTTTGAGAAGGTAGCGGATTCCAATGTTCAAAGGGTTTTATGCGCACAGGTTTTTCAATTAATTTGTCTACCTGTTAATGATATAAAGGCTAGCGATAAAGAAAAGAACGCTAAAGCTGAAGCATTACTTTTGTTATTCAAAAACCCAAATCGTATTTTACAAAATTTAACTAATTCGCAACTCATGGCACTACGTGTTGGTCATAGGGCTAATGCGGTAGTAGCGAAATGTCTTGATACATATTTTAAATGTCTAGGAAAATCAATTGCCTTTATGGCTCAATCAAGCTTTAGTGCAGCCGTCCTATTATTTCAAAATCAAAACCGTATTAGTCAGCAGTTAACTGCTCCTGAAGTTGCTAAAATAATTAATAGTCATCTCGATACTATTTTTACTGTTTTCTACAATAAATATAAACAAAAGCCGCTACCCACAGACAAAATCATATTGCTAGCTCAAGCATCTGCGCATGCCTTCATTCTTAAAAAATTCTTAGCGGCAACAAATTTTCAATCACTCAATGAGCTTTCGCAAAATTCTGAAGCGGCTGGTATTTTAAATAAGCGTGGCAGGTTTAAAATCATGATTGCAGTGGAAGTTGAGATAGAGCAACGGGCTCATACCCACGACCTAAACGTTACTCGTACTGCTATAACAAAAGCAGTAGTGGTGCCGGTTCAAGATGACGTAGTAGAAGCCACATTACAACTAGATGCTGCGGAAGACACTGAATTGCTCGACAAAGCAGGGGCAGAAGACGAAGAAAAAGTAGTAGCAAGCACTTCTCCAGTACGACTAGGAGGCCATCGAAATAGCGTCTGGGAGGAGCAAAACGATGGGGTAATTAGAGTAGACGCAGACGATATGGATGAATTAGGTGTAGGTTGTCTCGTGATTGATAATACTAGCAACGCTCGTGAAAAAGATTCGGATGATGATGAGAACAACCATTTTCCTATCTCTATAAGTAAGGGAAAATAACGCTTTGAATAACACCATCAAAAAAAGTAATTGTAGGGGCTAACACATAGGTTCGCCCCTACAAAAGCCTGCGTAATCCAACCACCTAAACTTTCTCCCAAGGAAACTTTCCTTCTTGCATAAACCGCGTAATATTATGTCTAACTCTAGGTTCCGCCATCAAACGCTCAAGTTCAGAAATTGCAACTTGTTCCATCGTTTCATTAATAAACCAAAGCTTCTGAAAATATTTTTTCATATCTGTAATCGTCTGCTCATCCAATCGTGCTAAACGCATAATCAATTTCCGCAATACATCCGCTTGATCACTTAGCTCATCCACTAAATGAATTGCATGCGCATCCGTCGCTGATAAAGTCTGAGTCGTCAACGTCATCCAATAAGCTTTTTGAAAACCGACACGGCGAATCAGATAAGGCAATACATTTGCTGGCAATAATCCCCACAACGCTTCCGACAACGTAAAATGACTACGTGTGGTTGCAATCACAATATCACTCGCAGCAACAAGTCCAACTCCACCCGCCATCACTTGCCCATCGACTTCTGCGACAATCACTTTAGACATCGTTGCAAATCGCTTTAAGGTATTCATATAGGATGAGGCCGATATCAGATCATCTGTTTGATAAGATGCAGAATGGGAGACTTCACTAAAATCCATACCAGTACAAAATATTCCTGACTGGCCGCTTAACACAATAATGCACCAATCAGGATTCTTATCCGCAGCGTCTAAGACTTGATTGAGTTCAGTCAATAAGGTTGTATTTATTGAATTACGCTGTTCCAATCGATTCAGAGTAATGCGGATTCCATGTGGGATATCAGATACTAATAGTGTTGTAAAATTCATTTAACTCTCCCTTATCTGAGCCTGAAATTTAAGCTTAATTGTTATAAATAGCAATACATCTGGATGCAACTACTTTGCAAGAAATAAAAAGGTGGGGTATAGTCGCCTCATTTTGATAGCCGCCGTGCACTAGAATTTACGAGGTGAAAACTCATGTTTCGTTCAAAGAAAGTTATTGTTTGGAATGGAATAGTGCAACTTACAGAAGCATTAAAAGCACTCTTAGCATTTGATACGCAAAACGACCCAGAAAGTCTAACCATAAAAAATGAAGAAAGAAACAAGCTGAAAAAAATTATGCTTTCAGCAAGAAAAGAATATCCTGAATTATTAATCTATTTTCTAGAAAAAATTGCCGCATCTTATCTGGCACACTCACCGAGCTTAGTATCTGAGGTACTCACGCTTTTCGTGCAAGCAGGATTTTTATCCATAACACCTTTATCAGTATTTAATGAACAATCTAAAGATACAATATTATTAAATCGACGCAACAATGAAATCAGAACTCGATTAGATCAAATAGCACGTGTTCAGCGTTCCTTAGGTTTAATCACCCAACTTCTTGCGACGTTGCAATTATTGGATGCGAATCAATCCAGTAGAAAAATTATACTCAGCTTCTTTAAAGATTCTTTTTCAGCTTTTACAACCGGTACAATAGTTAAAATGCCAAGTGTCAGTGAATCTGAGTTTAAGCACGAAGAAACATCCGACCAAATAACGCTAGATCCAGAAGTCAAATATCCTTTTATCATGGATTTACTCGCTGTACTTCACGGCCACTCAACAGGTGCTTCTGAAAAAAACCAACTACTCTTAGCTAGTAATTGGAGTAGCTGTATTAATGATTATTACAGCGCCTTTAATTTTGCTTTAGATGATTGCCAGTTTATTTTTTTACAATTACAACAATACACAATTCTACCCACTCATGTTTATCTGATTGAACTCATTGCGCATTTAGAATTATTTAAACAACATAACAATTTTGATAGAAAGAAATTAATCGAAAAGTTTTTTGATACCCACTCTGATTTACATAAAAATGAAGCTTATCTCATAGAACTATTCAAAAGCTTATACCAGCTGTGGGATCGTCATAAATACTTCACTGAAAATGAATTAGGAGCGGTGGTTAATGATATTTTAACTATGTTGTTTACTAGGGTTGAAGAAGATGCTGACAACCTCATTAAAAAACAATTAGTGAATATAGCTATTATTACTCTGCTTATCTTCATCGACGAAAAAAGTGATAGCGAGCAATTGAGCGCAAGAAACATTTTATCCTTAAAAACAGTTCTTTTCATGCTGTTAACAAAGACGGATTCCTTATTCAGTGCTCTGCCTAATGGGAATTTATCACTTTTTCAAAGAGTGCTGAGATTATTTGAACAAAGCCAAAAGTTGCTACCGCAATCTTCCGAGCTTACTCCACAGGTTACTACTGATAACAAACTTTTTTACCAAAAGAATTGTGCTCTGAATAATTCCTCTCAATTAGCAAATTTCTTAGCGTTAAACAAACATGAAATTCCATCGTTATCACAAAACCAAACGACACCTGACGAAAAACAAGCATTCCCAGAATCGCTAGCAAATCTAACAGATAAAACCATCGTTGTTTATCAAAAGCAATATGATAAAAAAAATCACACCATTAGTTTAGTTGAAACTTTTCGGTTGGAGCAAGAAAGCTCTGAGGGCAGTCAAAGTGAATCTATCGCCTTATTTTGTCCGCATAAAATTGAAGGGCAAAGCAACAAAGATGCGCGTTATGATTTATTAGTTCCTGCTGAAGAGATTATTGCGCGAAACCATTTTACAGCATTGTCTTCAAAAGACGCGAAAATCAAAGCAAAGAAGCGGGAATATCGGGAAACTAATCAACTTAAAGTCCAAATGCTTTTAAATCAAACCTTACAATTTATTTGCCACTTGGCTGATTTTGCTAATTATAGGGATGTAGCTTACTTTAAAGATGTAGCTGAAATTATACTAAGACATTCAGATCCCAACCAAGAACATTGTAGCCCGGTAGTTATTCAATTAAGCGAGAATCTTTTGGGTGAGATCAGTTATCTTGCTGAAGAAAAACGCTTTAGTGAAGCAAAAAGTGATGAAGATTTTGTGATGCCCGCTGAAGAATCAGAGCATAGAATGAATGCATTCTTTCGTCAGCTAGGTTGTTTTGCGAACTATCAATTAGATAAACAAACTTTCTTGCAAACTGTTATATCGAGATTGCCACAGACTCATTTAATTGCAGGCTCTATCTACTTTAAATTATTTATGCGAGGAATAGATCCTGTTTATTATGAAACACACCGTCAAGACATTACCCTGAAATTTATCGATAATAAGCATTTTCTTGAGCTTTATCGCAATTATATTCAATTCCCGTCTGATAGCAGTGATATTAGATTCATTAACTTGGTTTATCATCCAACCCATAAACGCCATAATCTACTAACGACTCGTACTCTCCAGCTTTTTGCCCAAATTGAACAGCATCTCGCAAGTGAGATATTTAACAACCATCATACACAACGACAACGCACTATATTTGACACTGTTCAATCGATACTTGCCTATTATTGGGATGGCTCACATAATCTCGTGAATTCACAGGAAGCTTACTGGCTACAAAGTCTGAACCAGATCAGCAGCATACTTGAACGACTAACAAGCGCATATATACACCCAGTCTCGTTACAGAGTTATTTTGACAAAATGCTTGCTACCTCCAGAACAACTCCTACCGAGAGCTGGGGTTTCCTGACTATTTTAGATCACCTAAGACGACATTACCCTACCGTCGAAGACTTTACCGATCAAGATTTTATAGATCGATTGTTAGCAGAAGCAAAAATAGACGAATTAGAAACATTTATTATCGGAATCACTTGCAGCCCACGCACATCCTTTTTGACTGAAGACAAATTAGCAAGAGTGGGTTTTAAAAAATTATTAATCTTTATTAATTCAAATTTTTATCGCGATAAGAAATTTGCTATTTTCATCGATAGATTTATTGCTAGCGGTATTGATTTAAATAAAAGTTTTGCTGATGAAAATTGTTCATGGCTGCAATTTTCATGTGAACAGAAACCACCTTTAATGGACATCACACATCAGCTTATACAGGCGGGCCATATTGATGACTGCGCACCTTTTGTGAATCATCAAGCAAGTTCATTTATCAATTTTTATTATAAATCTATTTTTAAAAATCCTTCTCTATTAAATCAGCTTGCTTATCAAAAATTATTTGCGTTTTACATGAATGATACAAAAATCACGAGACAAACTGCATTGATTGAAAGTTTAAATAAATTGTTACCTGCTCAAGCTACCTCACACTCAGAAGAAAAAGTTGAAAACTCATCTCCATTCTTTGTCGCAATTATTTTTAATTTATCAGAACATCTCGACAACTTTGCAATTAAATTGATTTTGGCCGGTCGACTTGATCTTTTAAAAGCATTTAATGAATGTTATGCGGCTAGACGATTTAATACTGATTGCTGGTTAACCACCGATTATCATGAGCTGAAAAATACTTTCATCGCTGCATTTCATCAGTTTACTGGCTGTGCCTTCACTCCTGCTGAAATATTAGATTTTTTAAGACGTGATGGATTTTTTACAACTTATGCCAACATTATTACTACCTGGGCAAATAACTACTCTACTTATTCTCGAGTTCCAGCGCCGACCTATCAAACTGTACTTCCTGTGCTGTCGACCGTAAATCATATTAAATATACAAAAGAACAAGGGTTACAGTTTTTAGCTGCGTATGATGTGATGGCAACTTGGGGTGCAACTGAGGGTAATGATACAAGTTATCAACTCATATCTAATCTATTCATGAAATGTGGTTTTCGATTGCTAAGCTTGGAAGAAATCACTCACATCATGCATAATGTAGCTGTTTTAAAACCTGCTGCTGCAGTGCTAGATTTATTTAATGAGAAAATCGCCCAGATATTTATTAAAGAAAGAAGTTACTCCGCTTACAACAATGATCTAGAAAATTTGCATACTTTTATTCGCACCTATGAAATTTCACAAACACCTGTTGATGAGGTGGAAAATCAATTTAAAGAATATAAAAATTCGTTTAATTCGTTGTTAGTGGGGCACGGGCTTTTTGCCTCGCCTTCAAATGATCCGATTAATTATTTTTTCAAAACCTATAAAACTGTAAAAGCCATTTTAACCGAAGATCGTCGATTAAATAATCGTCCGCCATTGAATGACATTCTTAAAAATTATCATGGAAGTAAACCTGGATCTTTTAATCAACATGGTGATACAGAATTTTTTACTGCATTATGCAGAATAACTGATATTACGCTCGGCATGATTCCTTATCATGCGCAATTTGCAACGATTATGGGTACGCATTATGTGCTGCCCATCTGGAAGCGAATGCTAGCACGTATTCCTACCGGTCAAGGAAAAACAATCATTCTCGCTGCGGAAGCTGCGTGTATTATCAAGATGGGAACGTTAAAAGAAAATCTGAAGCCAGTCACTTTTATGCCAATTCTGACGCTGACGAATGAGCTTGCAAGTCAAAATGCGGCCGAAACTAAACCCTTTTTTAATGCGATTAGCGTACGAAGTGGTGACGATGTTTCTAATCAGGAACTCATTGTTCGCTATACGACAAAAGATGACTTACTTCGTTACTTGGGCATACTCGATTATAGTGTTGCAATTGCGCAAAATCGTTTTCCAGACACCTCAGGCTGGGTTTTGATGCTAGATGAAACTGATTTAGCGCTCAGAGAGAATAGATTACAAACGCTAAGTCCTTTTAGTTCGCAGCATAGTGTCTATCCGGAAGCGACTGCTTTTTTAAGCAGGATTTGGCATTATATCCATACTATTGAGGATTATTCAGACATAATAGATAGAGCTTTCAATAGCTCAACTTATCGTTCTATGCCGAAAGATTTGCGAGAGCATTTTGCGACGAATATACATAGTGTAATTCGACAAGCAAGCAGAATAAGCTTAGAGCGCTCACGTAAAGATATGACTAATCAAGGTAGATGGATTCGCTTTGAAAAAGAAACAGGTTTTACATCTTCAACTTCAATACGTGCTTTTGGTGAGCCCCAATTTATTCAACTCGCCAAAACCGGCGCAATAACAACACCTTACAAATTAAGTTATCATTGTCTTTATTACAGCGATGCCTTTAATCGTTTTCCTCTTGCGTTCGGTGTTTCTGGAACATTAGGTTCTGATAAAGAAATGAACCAATATGTAGATGATGGTTATCAAACGGTTGAAACAGCAAGATTCAATGCAGCCAATTTAAAACGAGAAAAAACATTGCTGCGTGACGGCTATGAAGCTTGGGCAAATGAATTAATTGAAAAAATTATTGAACACACAGTTAAACGAGGTGTGCCACTGCCCATCTTTCTAGAACGTTACGAAGATGTTAAAAAACTCTATGCATACATTACCTCTAAACCAAAACTAGCTTGTTATCTGAATAAATTGGATGGAACAGAATCAGCACCCGAGCGCGAACAAATTTTAAAAAAGGTAACGAAAGGATTTTGCGCGTCTATTCTTCCTCTTGAAGTGGGGCGTGGTTTTGATTACAAACTTTATAATAAAATTATCAATGATAAAGGCGGCATGGGTGTCATTATCGGATTTCCAACTGCCACTCTAAATACTGATCTACAAATCGAAGGCAGAACGGCTCGTGGTCCTAATAATGGATTTTCCATACGTATATACGAATTGGGAAAATGTATTAGTGTGATGGCAAACTATGGAATTCTAGCTCCGATTACCGAAGAAAATATTGATGCGAAAATGATAGAAATGTGGCAAGCAGATAGCAATAGAAAAGTGCAATCGCTTTCAGAACACAAACGTAACAATTTAGAATATCGAATCACTCAGGATTTTTATGACTATCTTGATACCACACCGCGTGACACTTATAACAGAAAATGTCAGATGAGATGGTTTCAACTACGATTTAATGCTTATTTTGATTCTAATAAAGTTGATTCACAAGCTGTTATTAATGATTATGAAAGTAGTGTTGGGAGAAAATTGAAGTGATAGTAAACTGTTTGTAAGTACGCTAGAGCAACAAATCAAAACAGGCGCCAAGTTGACTGGATCCCGCGAACAAGCCGCGGGACGACGGCGAGGGAGAAATTTTATTTCCAATTCTAAACGCCGTCGTCACGCGTCTTAGAAAATCCCGCGACTTGTCCGCGGGATCCAGTCAATTTGGCATCTGTTTTGATTTGTAAAAATTCTTTGTTGAATTCCGCAGACCTAAAATCACTTTCTATAATTTCTATAATCACTCACCTTAATAACCACTAATCCTTCACTCTGATCTTTCGCTACATAATTAAATTTTATTCGTTGAACTTTAATGACCCCAATGTCCAGACCAGCGCCCCAGAAATTTTTAGGCTACTCTAACCTGTATTAAAATTAATAAAAAAATAAATAAATTGTTACCGCACTTGTGGGTATGTGGCTGATCCGCAGGAC
>JBDTIZ010000063.1:0-6626 GCA_039936115.1 Gammaproteobacteria bacterium | reverse complement strand
GACATTTGGGTAGCCAGGCATTTTAATGACTCAACGTTTGAAGGTGACTATGTGAAAATTAGGCCTGAGGATTGGGAGGCCTTACTAAATCAGCTTGCACAAGCGGCGTGATTGGCCAAAGTCCAGTGAAATGGATTGTCTTAATTCCAATTGTTTTTTATTAGTTTGTTCCCGATTCTGAGATAGGTTCTCTCGTTGAAATATCACCCTTTCTTTAATCGCAGCTTCTAAGTTAGCTAAATTCTGTCGTTGAATAGGATTATCTTTCGTCAACTCGCTCAGTAAAAAGATATTTTTATTAATCTGGCTGAGTAGCGTTGAAGAAGCTTGTGAAGTCAGGGGACGATGTGTTAAGTAGGCTTGATTAATTTGAAAATCAGCTTCATTTAGTCTTAATTGTAAATTATCTGAAGCGACAAGAACATCATAAGTATGAGTCACTCTTTCATATGAATCGATAGCTTTTTGCATCTGTTGATACGCTAAAATATTACTGGCAGTCATGAATGCTAATGCCACCAGTAGCACAATATTAAGATATCTTCCTTGCGAAGCGATCGTCATATTTTATCTCCTATACTCTTTATTTTACATCAGAGCTGAGGTGGACTTTGAATATTGATATTATTTTTGAAGTTCTAAAAGCTATAAACGTTTCAAGTGATGTGGCTTTGGATAATTTTAAGCCACCTCTTGGCTCATAAATGCATTTCCTTATGTTCCTCATGGAACATATTCTATCTGTGCATTCGAACTTCGGTTATTTGCAATGGACTCACCCTGACCTCTCCTGTAACCGTCACATTTCTCCTGTAACTGTCACACGAGATCCCGCTTTTTTCCTGTAACCGTCGCATTTAACTCCTGTAAATGTCGCACATCTCTCCTGTATCAGTCGCAGTTCCTCCTGTAAACGCCGCATTTCCAGGTTTTTTTATCTATTAATCAATTGCTTATAGACCATAAACTAACTAAACATAAAGATATAAACAAAAGAAACAAACGTTTAGTGGGTTGTTGTTATTTGTATTCACTTAGGGAAAAGCGTATGTTATGCTTTTGAATAATTTAAGATTACCGGAGTAAGGAAGCTATGTCATGCCAAAGATAATTGTGAATGCAACTCATAAAGGCGGGGAAGGGAAAACCACTAACTCTATTATGCTAGCGGAGTTTTCAGCGATCATCTTAGGATTAAAAACCTTAATTATTGATATGGATCCTCAGGCAAATTTCTCAGGACGCTATATCAAGATGGAATATGATCCTGCCAATAAAGGCGGCAAAATTCCTTCGATTCATCCTGACTATGAACCGGGTGTTGATAAAGATTGGGATGGCCGTAGTAGTATCGCAAATATTTTCTATGGTGAAGAAGTCGTTCCCTACCCTACCCCGATTAAAAACCTTGAAATTCTGCCAGCAAACTCCATTAAACTGCAGGAAGCAGAAGCCGTCACTAAAAACGAAGTGTTGGAGAAAGTACACTTACAATTAAAACGTTTTCTGGAATTAAAAGAAGTTCAACAGAATTACGATGTCATTATTATCGATACGCCACCCTCCAAAGGGCCTCTCACTATTGCCGCCATTAAAGCAGCTACCCATCTCGTGATTCCGGCACAGATGGAACAATTTTCAATTGAAGGCATTTTCGGCATGTTGCAACTTTGGAAACAAGAAACCTATTCAAGAACGAAAGACAATCCGCTTACCTTAGTCGGTATTTTACCGAATCAAGTCAGAGACATTAACTTACATAAAAATTTCAAAGAAGACCTCTCAAGCAAAAAAGAAATTGGCAGCTATGTCATGCCGCATGCCATCAAGAAACGAGCTATTTATACGGAAATTCTAGTAGAAAACGCAGATCCCAGCAGTATCTTTGACTTACCCAAAAGCGATATAGCGCGAAAGGAATATGAATCGGCTTGTAATTACATTATGAATAAGGTGATGACTGATGGCTAAGAAAAAATCGTTTCAAATTGGCAACGCACTCTCCGATGGATTAGAAGAAACCATGACCGCGGCTCATAGTTATTCGGGCGAACTTCGCGTTGATGTGATCCCGATCAAACGAATCGAAACTGATCCCGCCAATCCCCGTTCTTTAATGATTGATATGAATGATGTGAAGTCCGGGGTTTTAAAATCGGATCCAAACTACGAACGAAAAATCGCTGAAATTGAATCGTTGCAAAGTATCGCGACATCCATCAGAGAACAGGGAATTATCAATCCTGTTGTGGTTTATAAACAAGGTGAGCGATATCGACTGATCGCGGGCGAACGCAGAACCCTTGCCTCTCTACTCGCCGGTAAAACAGATATCCAAGCCAAAATCTTAGATGAGAAACCGACGGCGTTAAAAGTCAGTATTCTACAGTGGATCGAAAATATTGAACGTAGCGATCTTACTCTGTGGGAAAGACTGAGGAATCTCGAAAAAATTAGTTTAGCGTATGCCGAAAAGAGATCAATGTTACCTGAAGATATTACCGTGACTGAGTTAAGCAATTTAATCGGCTGTTCAAAACCTCACGCGATGAACTACAAAGCGTTACTTGAAGCTGATAACGTATTGAAGCAATTTATCGCAGACAATGAGATTAGAAGTATTGAAAAAGCGGCGTTTTTAGCGGGCATTGCCTCTGAAGACTTACAAGCTCAAGCGATCACGGCTTGTATCCAGGGCGCATCGCTTAAAAAATTGAAGCTAATGGTCGAACAAAGCAAATCAATCAAATCAATCAAGCATCGTTTACCTACGCGCAGTCAGGGCAGACAAGCCTCTTCTGTGTCATTAGGCGCTACCAAGAATATAAAAGTGGCAAAAATGATTTTGGATTCTGTTTTGACTAACAATTCACTGTCACATATAGCAGGGCATTTTAAAGGCATTGATTTAAATAATTATAAAACCATGAGTGATACCTTTAAACAACTGATCAAAAAGTTAGAAGAACTACATGCATAGGAAGTTAATCATGGAAAAAAAAGTCAAAATCACGTTTGTATTACCACTCGCATTACAACAAGATCTAAAAGAATCCGTGGTAAAGAACGGTTATAGCTTAAAAGACAAAAGCAGATGGGTTGCTGAAGCGATTGAAAACTTATTGTCTATTACCAATTTTGAAAACTTGGTGAAATTAAACGATCAAATGAGCGGATTTGAAAAGCCAGAATCAGTGGTGGTAGATCGCGCGCTAAAATCAAGAATTAGCGACGCGGTGTTAACGATTAGAAAACAGTACCCTGATTTAGAAGGTGTGCAGAGCAGAATTTTACGAACAGCTATCGTTCAGCGGCTTTTATAAGGCGAGTTAAGTCACTTAACTTTCTCTTAACTTATTGATTATTAATGACTTATTTAAAAATTAATGTCAGATAAATAGCGCGATGAATGTGTGCGATTGCGAACAGTCATGTCATGATAACGATGACTGTTTCAATATAAAACCGACGACATGTGACGCTTACAGGACTGTGAAGTGTGACGGTTACAGGAGAAATGCGACATTTACAGGATAGGTAGAAGGGACACCTAATGATTGATAAAAAGAAAAATTTAGAATTAAAAAAACATGTCGCCACGATTCATTCGGGTAACAGGCTAAGTCTCGTACAGAGAAAGATATCAAACGCTTTACTCTATAATGCGTACGATGACTTATTGGATAAAGAAGAACATACCATACACATTGTGACGCTGTGCAAATTGATTGGATATGACAGCAATGATCATAAGACGATCCGAAAAGCATTAGTGGATTTACTGTCTACGGTCATTGAGTGGAATATCGTGGATGGTGATAGGCTGACTCAAGGGGAGGCTCACATTTGGACTGCGAGTTCTATTATTGCGGATGCCAGTATTGATGGCGCGATATGTACTTATTCCTATAGCAATAAGATGAAGCGTCTTTTGCACCGACCCGAACTCTACGGCCGATTGAATATGGTTGTTCAAGCCAAGTTTAAATCCAGTTATGGTTTAGCTTTATATGAAAACTGTATTCGCTATCAAGACATCGGACAAACGCCTTGGCTTGAGATGAGTAAGTTTAGAAAATTGATGGGAGTCGCGGAGGGGACCTACAAGATATTTCGTGATTTTAAATCGCGTGTGCTGGATAAAGCCGTTGAAGAGGTCAACGCTCATTCAGCAATTCATATCACGCCACAGTTGCGCAAACAGGGGCGTCAGCCTATTGCGATTCAGTTTGTTATTACGTCGAATCGAAAACTTACTGTCGGAAATAAAGAACCCGAAATAATAACGGTTTCTGAAATATTAAAAAATCGTTTCGGATTTTCTAAACGACAAACCGCTGAAATTTTAATTAATTACCAAGAAGAATATATTCAAGAAAAGATTGCTATCATTGAAGCGTCACCCACCTTTCAGGCAGGTAAAATTAATAATCTAGCTAAATATCTTTTATCTGCTATTGAAGATGATTATCAGCCAGTTAAATCAATGATTAGCAAAGTGAATAGTAAAAGATTAGAACCGAATGAACATTCTAAAGTGATTAACCAAATAAAAAAACGTTATGCTGCCTATCGAGATCAGCTTATCGATTTAGCATTTGAGAAATTAAGTGCCCAAGAAAAAGAAAAATTGATGGGCGCGTTTTTTGAAAAAAATAGTGAGTCAATCAATACAGTCATTAAGTTGCAGCGAAAAAAATATTCGCGCGATAATATTACAGAATCACCGCAAATCAAATCATTATTAAGAAGTTTTGTGGTGCAGGTTATGCCACATAAAGAGTTGCAGATTCAACCAATTGAAAAGTTCATAGAACAACTGACAGAGGTTGAGAAACAGGTTTGGAAAAAGAGTGAAGATAGAGTAGTTGATTTGTAAGGTGGTTTAGACAGAATTTTGCATCGTGATCCATTATATCAAAAAAGCACTCTTTTTTAATTATGTTTGAGCGAATCATGCTTAAAGTCATTTGAAGCGTCTGCAACAGCGGTTTTTTTCTTGCTTAAGACAGTAGATTTTCCTGATAAATTTTTTGCTGTTGCCTTAGTTGTGTTGAATTGCGTTTTTTCGTATTCAACGTTTTTCTCAGAATTATCATTATTATCATTGCGTCCTAGTTCATGTAATATGTGTGCTTCACTGCTATGACCGCGCATGAAATGTTGCGCACTTATCTGTTGCGCGGATGTGTCTAAAGCACTATCTTCATGTTGTTTTGGTAGTAAAGATTCTGTTTCATCAGGAGTAGTTGACAGTTGGTTTTGATCGACTGAACTTTTAGTCCCAAAAAAGCTTGTCATTAATTTAGTCCACACACTGGTTTTTTCCGCAGATATTTTAGGTGAAGGTATAGGTTCAGCAGTTTCCCCTTCTGCAGTTTTTCGAAAATCATCAAGCGAATCCGGTAGTTGATTTGTTTTAATGAGCGTTTCACGAAATCTAGTTGATGATTTCAGTATATAAATAGTGTGATAAATAGTAGTGGCTAATAAGAGAATTCCACCGATAGGCGCAAGCGGCGTTAACAGTAATGTTAGTGCAATTGCATAACTCAGATTAATTGCTAACGAATTTAATCTGGCAGCAAATTCAGATTTTTGTTTGAGTTGATTATTCCGTGCAGTTGTAGCAGTTCGATCGACATTAATTAGCTTTTGAAGTGTTTCATGTTCTAGTGCAGGATGATGAGCAGTAAACAACGTAAAGCTTTCCTGCTCGTCTGTGATGATTTTAGCCGAATCGCGTTCCTGAGTGTTTCGTAAATTCAGTGTTTCTTTTAGTGTATCTATGCTTTTTGTAAATTTAGTTTGTGTTGTATCTTCTTGAACTTTTATGAGTTGACGTTTGATAGTTTCAGCCGCATCTGGATTGGAAAATAAAAGTTCTTCATATTGCAAAGTGAGATCATTTATTTCACTAGATTGTTTCGCTAAAAATAACTGATAGTTATTAAGTGTTTGTTCAAGCTCTGCATTAATCCCCGCACTTATTTTCTGATGTGCCAAAAGCTCAGATTTCAACGCAGTGATATGACGTGCTTTATCGAGAGCAGATAAATAAAGTGATAATGTCTGTGGATTTTTTCCAGTTAGGCCATATTGTTCACGATCAGAAGCAGCGATTTTGTTAAGTAAGTCACGGCGCGAAGTTTCAGATGCATTTTTGATTTCTCTGTCTTTACTCCATTTTCCTACGCGCCAGGAATGAATCACTTCACCGATGTTCCAAAGTTCACGCGCCGCGCTCACTAATTGTGATGCGGCTGCTAATACGGCAACGATAGGTAATAAACCAATTGCAGCAACGATAGTAGCTGTTGTGCACACCACAAGTGTGAGAGTTGCAGCAACAATTTTTATATTTCTTAATCGAGTGTGGACTTTGTGACCCGTAGCATCAGTGATTAAATCAAATGCTTCTTGACCACTTAATGATTTGGACGATTGTTTTCCCATTATTTTAGCAAATGATTCTTCAAATTTTTGGCGCTTATGACTTGCAACGATAAGTTCCTCACCAGGTTCTCCATTGGTATCGATATGAAAAATGCTGAGTGATTTTTCAGGATCATCGTTTTGAACTAAAACATAACTATCTCTAATATCTTTTTTTCTTTTGTCGCCTT
>JBDTIZ010000062.1:0-17830 GCA_039936115.1 Gammaproteobacteria bacterium | reverse complement strand
ACTTATTAAAAAATTCGGGCTATGTAAAGCTTGATCCAAAACTGGGTGGAAATAAATTATTAACCCGATGGGGATTGTGGGTTTAAATTTTAGTTTTGTTTTATTGTAGCAGCGCACTACGTTCAGTTAGATCTCATAAAGATCATTGCTATCCTTCTATAATTCCGTTATTTTCGCATGTAATTCAGCATATTCTAAAACGGGATTTTGTATCGGTTTGCATTCCTGCCGAAATCTTGCTTTCAAATTTTCTCTATAAATTTAATGCCAACTGTTAAGTTTAACTGATTAAGTGACGATATAATTTCTTCTTTGGTTAAGCGTTGACACGCATCTAATTCATAACGGCTCGTTGAAATATCAAATGTACTATCAGAAGTTAAGATAGATTTAAACAAATAGGTTCCGTTATATTTGGCAATAATGATTCGGGAGTATTTTGGTAGGCGATCACTTGGGTAAATTTCTTTGAGTCTATTTAAACATTCAGAGTCTAAATGGATAGTAGCACTATTTATTCTATAGTTTTTATAACGATTAAACCCTCTGAATATATCATTCAAGAAATTTTTTAACCCCCTAGAACCAAAATATACGTGCCCTTGATCCCCATATCGACTAAAAAATAATTGAGAAATTAGTGTAATAGGATTTGTTTTGCAGAAAAGGAAATATGGCCAAAATGCCGCACGATTAATTAGCCACAGTTTCATGCCTGAATGTGAATCTATAATGTCACTCATACCGCTTTTTTTCCAGCTCGCTAAACGCATGAACAAGTAGAGTGAATGCAGCGTCATGATCGCGCATCCTGAGAAATAAATTTTAGCTACTAATAAAGTGATGTTTTCCACAAAGGTTCCATACGCGATAAATTTATACGATAAACTCAAAAGACAATTTCTATATCTAAATAGCTTTTACCATTTTTCCTTCAAAAATATATCCACTATTTTTCAATTCACTTAAGGTGAAGCCAAAGACATTACATGCTTTTTGATATACTTCTCTTGCTGCCATTAAGTTTTTTCTAGCCGCAAGCATTTCTTCATCATTACTGCCTTTTTTTTCAAGAACAGCGTATTCATTAGCATATTGCTTTAACACGCGGTATATATCGATCAAGCTATCTAGCAGCATTGGTATTTGTTCTTTGTCTGTCATATTTAGCGCATCGTTTATTAGGTTAAATAAATAATAAGGGGACACATTCTAACATGTGTTCATTTAATGGCAAGATTACACATCGGTAGTGAGTGGGCAAGAAACCAAGTCAAAATTATCACTAGTCACTTAGTGTTACAAATGAATCCATAGTTTGTAAAATTGATTTAAAATCTAGTATAACTCGATTTTAAATATAAAATAAAAACCATGAGTTGCCTATAGTTTGTATTTTATGCTATAATTCTAGTATGACTAGACTTGAGAGGCAGAAATTAAACCATCTTATGGTGCAAATACCACCAGGTGTGGTTTTGACCTTGAATTGGCTAAAACAACAAGGTATATCATGCAAACTTGCATGGTGGTATGTGCATTCAAAGTGGCTAGAACGAGTAGGGGATGAAGCATACAAAAAATCCGGAGAGAATCTTACCTGGCCTGGAGCCTTATCAGCATTACAAAATCAACTTCATTTGTCTGTACACGTTGGCGCTAAAACAGCGTTGGAATTATTAGGGCAAAGTCATTTTGTTCCTATGGATGGAATAAAACAGGTCATCCTTTTTTCCGAACCACACGTGACAATACCTAAGTGGTTATTTACTGAAGAAACATGGAAGGTAGAATTTAAGGTTCATGCAACAACTTTATTTCAAGACGATAATTTAAACTTAGGAATAATAGAGAGGGCTGTTGATGGAATAAATTTATCGCTATCTAGCCCAGAGCGTGCAGCTTTAGAAATGTTATATCTTGTTCCTAATAAGCAATCTTTTGATGAAGTGGTTTTGGTTATGGAGGGCTTAAGGCAGCTACGTCCTCGTGTTATTCAACAGTTATTAGAAAAATGTAAATCAATTAAAGTTAAGCGTTTATTTTTACATTTAGCTGAAAGATTTCAACATACATGGTTGAGCGAATTGGAGTTGCAGAAAATAGATTTGGGGCATGGTAAAAGAGTAATAGGAAATGGCGGAAACTATGATCCTAAATATCAGATATCAGTTCCAAAAATAGTGGAGGAATAGTGTGAGTTATTCTCGTGGATACCTTGAGCAAGTTAAGCTTTTATTACAAGTTTTGCCGATTATGAATGAGCAAGATTGTTTTGCATTGAAAGGTGGAACCGCCATTAACTTATTTTTACGTGATATGCCAAGATTGAGTGTGGATATTGATTTGACCTACTTACCAATTGAGCCGCGTGAAATATTTTTGAAAAATATAACATCTGCTTTGGATACTCTGGCTGATAACATTAGAAAAAGAGGAGAAGGACAGTATCAAGTCGATGAAGTTTTTCTTAAAGAACCGCGACAAATATCAAAATTATTAGTTTTTAATAAAGAGATAAGAATCATAATTGAACCAAATCTTGTTTTAAGAGGTTCAGTTTTTGATTGTGAAACACATGGGTTATGTCAAAGTGCTCAGGATCAGTTTTTGTCTTTTTTCAGAGTTAAAACTTTATCATTTGCAGATATTTATGCTGGCAAGATCTGTGCGGCACTTGCGAGACAACATCCCCGTGATTTATTTGATGTAAAAATACTACTTGAAAATGAAGGAATAACTGACCCAATAAGACAAGCATTTGTTATCTATCTGGCAAGTAATTCTCGGCCGATACATGAAATTCTTAATCCAACCCCAAATTTGCAAAACATGCAAAAGATATATGATGAGGGTTTTAGTGGGATGACAAAAAATATTGTTCCATATGAACAATTGGTTGAAACAAGACTTAATTTAATTAAAAAGATCCTAAAAGAATTAACCACTGATGAGCGTAAATTTTTATTATCAATAAAAGAAGGTGAACCAAACTGGTCGCTTATTCCTATTCCAGGAATTGAGAAGTTGCCAGGTTTAGCATGGAAAAGTATTAATATCAAAAAAATGGAGCCACAAAAGCAAAAAGACGCATTAGAAAAGTTAAAAAAAGTATTAGACCTGTAACTCAAAATTTTAGCAGAAACGAACCCCCTATTTTGTTGTTATATTTTCCTTAACTTTGTTCAATACATTGTTAGCAGCATTTTCATCGAAGCGAGCGTTTGCTTCTATATATTCCATAACTGTATTCACCTGTTTCCAACGACCTGCACGCATAATAACATGGAGTGGCGTATTCGAGCGCGCGGCGCTTGTTGCTAATCCGCGACGCAAGCTGTGAGGACTGAGTTGATCTGAATTAGATAGCTTCGCTGCACGCGCGCATCGTGTCACAATATGATTCACTGACAGAGGGGCTAAAGCAGCTTCAGTTACTATTTTGTTACGCAAAATGCGGCGAAAAATTGCACCTTCAGATATACCTGAAGATTCGAGCCAACGCTTGAGCGCATTAACGGGGCAAAGGAACTCATTGCCATAGGGTATCGCGCAATATTGTCCTTCATGCTTTTGGTCTGTTTTGGAGTAAGGTAACAGTATTTCAATTCCGTCCTTTTCCCATTTGATATGTTCATAATGAATATTGACTATCTCGCTCCGTCGCAAAGCTCCAAAAAATCCAATTTGTAAAAGTGCGCTATCACGCAATGAAGTTGGCGAAGGGTGATTATGTAGATATTCAATAATGTGTTGTAAATCTTCCGGCGTAAGCGCAGGGACTTTATCTTTGGGTTTACCATGTGTTCGTGTAATCCCGATCATTGTTTTAGCCACAATGGGATGTGCTGTTGGATCGGGAAAACCTTGATAGGTATGCCAATGCTTAAGCGCAATTAAACGGCGAGAGAGGGTGCGTGAATTTTTTGAAACAGCGAAAGCTTGTAGGTACATGACAACGGATTCAGGTGTTGAGGGTAAAATACCACCCCAGTTTTCATATTGTCGAATGTCGTTACGATATGCTCTACGTGTATTTTGACTCGTCGCTGCGGCGAGGTATGGATTAGTAACCCAACTTGTCACTGACAATTCGGATGGTAAAACGATTTTGCAGTTGGATTTTGCGAGTTGTAGTGTTGATTCTTCCTCATTGATAAGCATGCCGAGCATCCCTGTATTGCAGCTATATGACATTACTTTATCATAGTATTTTTTATATCACTATAGATAACAAATATTATCTATAGTTAACAATGCTATTCGTGTCAGACAACTTAATAGAAATGTTATGCGATATATTCGTCAAAATTTATTTTTGGCTTTTGTTTACAATTTATTTTGCATTCCTATTGCCGCAGGCGTGTTATTTCCATGGACAGGGTTGTTATTAAATCCAATTATTGGTGCTGCTGCAATGAGTCTCTGTCATCGGTAATGCACTAAGGTTGCGTCGAATACCACTAACATTCTAAACCACTCAGATAATGATGATGTGTTATAATTTAAAGGTTGCGGATTAATAAACTATCGAGATTTAAAAGGAGAAAAAAATGTCAGATTATCGTGTTTGCATGAAAAAAATTGGGCAACATGAATTTATCAATAATATGAAATTCGACAATAAAGAAGATGCTGAACATTATGCAAAGAATCAATCTGTAACGGATGTTAAGCATATTTATGAAGTACAAAAAAATAATAACGGTGATTTTAGCACGATTAAATCGTATTCGAACGGCCAGGAAAAATAAATTCCGGTGTATTTAGAACTATTCATTTAAATATTACATATTTGGCGACTGGTAGGACGTACTTTCACAGTGGGCTTATACATGGTGAGGCTAAGAAACTAGAGCTATTAGCAACTAAAATTATTTATACGGACATTCCAAATATAGTTACTACTACCATGATAAAAAATATCAATGTAAATAAAATGACTCTTAAAACAGATGTAAAACCGTCTATATTTTTATAGGCTACAATAGTTGCTTCCAGTGCCTGAATAGCATAATAAAAAGCAAACGCTCGTGACGCTAGTGAAATGATTTGAAAGATATTAACTGACCATGTCAAGATAATGGCGATTGCAGAAATCAGCAAGTAATTATTCTCTGGCTTTAATCGCTTTAAACTGGCTTCATGCAACAGACCTCCCGCACCGACGGTATCCGCAATAGCAGCGCTAAATTGACTCATGATTGCGGCAATTATTAATAAATAAGGCAAAACTAATGCGATTCGCGCGCCAACATCAATAATGGATGTTTCAGTGATATGCGTGACTGTATCGAATATCACCATCGACAATCCCACGAACAAGACATAAATTATTCCAGAAATGATCTGCGCATAACGCATCGTTTGAACGCGCATCTCAGGTTTGTAATTCAAACCTAGAAATCGTGATGTTTCAAATCCTTGTACAATAATGATGGTACCGAGTAGTTCGCGTATGGTTTTAATATCGAATTCGGGAGTCTTAACTGTTAGTATCCAATGATGAGATTGCACTAGGTTGATATTAAAGATAATAAGCGCAATCAGCATAGAAAGAATAATGGAGAGCTTGATATTGACTGCATATTCCTCTAGAAATTCAAGCTTTTTGAAACCATTCAATTTTCCCGTGATACCAATGAATACAAGCAATATTGTTGCTATCCCGTTTGAAATCATCCCATTTTGCATGCTCACACTGCGGAGGAAAAACAACGATAATAATTTAATATAGAAGGGAACGGAAATGAGGTAAGCAACACCCAGTGAAAAATAGCTGAATCGCTCCATACCGGTAAGTAGCATTGGCATAGAAAGTTTGTCCATGCCTGATTCAATATGCAAAATATTATAACGCATCACATAACCCATTATGTAAGCTATGCAAACCATGCCAATGATTGCAAACAGTGCATATTTTCCTAAAATCAGCATAAATAATGGAGTCACAACGAGAAAACCGCTACCAATAATGGACGCAAGTGGAGTCACAGTTGCTTTCCAGGTACTGGAAGTTCGAAATATTTTTAAAAAAAATACAACGGCAAAGCCGATGGCGAGAATGATAATTGAAAAATTATATAGCGCATCATAATGCGATAAGCTTTTTGAGGTAACCGACATACTTTTCCTTTTATAGAGCTGTCACTGAGAAATTTTAGCAACAATAACATCCATTACTTTCGCTGATTCATCCCAAGCATTTTTTGCAATTTAGGATTGTTCTATCTTAAGAAGAGAGAATTCAGGTTGGACTTCATTTACCCATCGGCATCGAACTCATTGTTTCAGAACCCATTGGCAAAAAATACAAGGTAATAAGAATCGCTACAGCTAATATTGCAAATGTCGTAACAATTATTATTGCTTGCTTTTTAAATGACAAAAAGTGCATCTCATGTTGAGAGCTCATGACATCATGTCCGTCCATCTCTTCATGCTTTTGATTAGACGTTTCCATATTAGTAAGTGCATTAGCATTATCTTTTTCAGGCAGTGTCATACATCCATGTTTTAATTTATTTCGCACTAACCAAAAATTGATAGGATAAGCAATAATTGCCCCTGCTAAAGTCGCCATCGCCATAACAAACCAAAAATGTGAGCTAGACGGTTCTCCGCTATTAGGAATGTAATGCATTAAAATATACATAGTTGGAATCATACCAACCATTACTAAGTTCATAGAAACTGTTTCAGGAAAAAATGTTTTAAACAAGGATTCTCGATAAGACTTATACATGCTAATCATCATTCCAGCCTGAAAGATAAACCATCCGGAAATAAAACTAGCGACATATTCAATGACTAGTTCAATACCCATAGGTATAGTTGAGAATGATAATATAATTGCTGCAACAATAATCCCAGTTGCATCCCCAGCGACACAATGTACTTCAGAATTTACCGCTTGTTTCCAATTTGCTTGTGTATACAGAGCGTGCCAGTTTTTTCCTGGGCTCCGACATGTTAATAAATAATAAAATAGCCCAAAGGGTCCCGTATAAATCACTACTAAAATCCAACCTAGTTTTTGTACCCAGCTGACAGGTGTATTGCGGATATCGTAGGTGGTGAAAACAACGGATAAGATAACAAAAACAAACCACAAATCTATAATTCCTTGGAGCATGGTTTCTCCTTATAGCCACCAGCTGTATTTTGTTATTTAATATTTCGTTAATTTTGAAAATGAAATAGTCTGAAAAATATCAGGGTTTTTTTCCAAAACCCTGAATGCATTACTCTGATTATTTACAAGAAATTCCAGCGCAACATTTAGCAGCCTCGACTGCATGTTCTTTGGCGCAGCAAGCATGACCATGAGCTTTATGAGCCTCAATAGCTGCTTTCTCATGATCGCCAGCTTCTTGATGCTTTGCTGCTTCTTGATGACATTTTGCCGCTTTTTCGTGATGTTGTGCAGCTTGTGCATGACATTGAGCTATTTTTTTCTTATCCATTGTAGCATCCATGTTATTCTCCTTTAAAAGATTGATAGTTTATTAATCCGCAACCTTTAAATTATAACACATTGTCATTATTCTGATTGGTTCACAGTGTTAGTGAAAGTCGACGCAACCTTAGTGCATTACCGATGACTGATATTGAACTGAGACTCATTGCAGCTGCGCCGATAATTGGATTTAACAACAAGCCTGTCCATGGAAATAACACACCAGCTGCAATAGGAATGCAAAGAAAATTATAAACAAACGCTAAAAATAAATTTTGACGAATATTTCGCATGACGTTTTTACTAAGTTGTCTGGCGCGAACAATACCTATAAGATCACCCTTAACTAAAGTAATGCTCGCACTTTTCATGGCAACATCTGTTCCAGTTCCCATTGCAATACCGATATCTGCTTCTGCCAAAGCAGATGCGTCGTTAATTCCATCCCCTGCCATAGCGACAACATTCCCCTCTTTGCGCAGTCGCTTCACTATTTCATTTTTTTCTTGTGGTAACACTCCAGCTTCAATGGCATCAATATCAAGTGACTTTGCAACAGCTTCTGCGGTGATACGATTATCACCTGTGATCATCACAATACGAATACCCTCTTCACGTAACGCTTTCAATGCTGCAGGTGTGCTTGCTTTTACAGGATCAGCGACACTAATTAATCCTATAATTTTTTCATCAACGACTACAAACATAACAGTTCCGCCATCTCGTTGCAGCTCTTCTACTTTTGCAACGAGCGTACCTGGTTGAAGGTTAAGTAATTCCAATAATTTTGTATTTCCTAATGCAACACGCTTATCATCTATGATTCCTCTTATTCCTTTCCCAATTTCAGCAGAAAACTCAGTAGGATTTTGCAATTTAATATTACGTTCTTTAGCTGCATTAACAAACGCACTTGCTAATGGATGCTCACTATTATGTTCTAAGCTCGCAGCTAAATATAAAATTTTATCTTCATCAAAATTAGCCGTGGGAATTATTATTCTGACAACAGGCTTTCCCAGAGTTAATGTTCCAGTTTTATCAATAACAAGAACATTTACTTTTTCAAATTGTTCTAAACTTTCTGCATTTTTTATCAGAATGCCGGCCTGGGCACCACGTCCCATACCAACCATGATAGACATAGGCGTAGCCAAACCTAAAGCACAAGGGCATGCAATAATTAATACGGAAATTGCAGAAATCAAACCATAAGTCATTGCGGGACTTGGACCGAAAAACGTCCAAATAAAAAATGTAACGATAGCAATAAGAAGCACTGCAGGAACAAAATAACTGGAAATTAGATCAGCTAATCGTTGAATTGGTGCCCGAGATCGTTGTGCTTCAGCTACTTGTTTTACGATTTGCGAGAGCATGGTTTCACTTCCGACACGCTCAGCGCGCATTACAAAGCTGCCAGACAAATTCAAGGTGCTACCAATTACGCTTGAATCCTTTTCTTTCTCAACTGGAATAGATTCTCCTGTAATCATTGATTCATCAATTGAGCTATGGCCTTCGGTAATCTTACCGTCTACAGGAATTTTTTCACCTGGTCGCACGTGGAGAAGATCATTCACACGCACTTGTTCTAAAAGAATTTCTTCTTCGGTGCCGTCGTTATTAACTCTTCGTGCTTTTTTGGGGGCTAAATCCAACAATGCACGTAATGCACTACCTGTTTGTTCACGTCCACGTAATTCTAATACTTGTCCCATTAAAACTAGCGCCGTAATTGCTGCAGCAGCTTCAAAATAGAGATTAACTTCTCCATTGGATCCATGAAAAGCAGGTGGAAATAAATGAGGGAACAATAACGCAACTACACTATAAACATAAGCAACACCCGTACCTAATGCAATGAGTGTAAACATATTTAAGCTACGTTCTATAACAGAAAACCAACCTCTATGTAAAAGTGGCCATCCGCACCAAATAGTGACAGGTGTTGCCAAAATAAATTGCAGCCAAGACGAGATTCGCGGTGGTATAAGATTTATAACTTCTCCAACGACAGGAATATGCATACCCATTGTGAGAAATAAAAGAGGTATCGTTAAAGTCACACTAATCCAAAAACGCCGAGACATATCAATTAGTTCAGCATTAGGCGCAACTTCAGCTGAAACAGTCATTGGCTCCAGTGCCATGCCACATATAGGACATGCACCAGGGCTATTCCGAATAATTTCAGGATGCATGGGGCAAGTGTAAAGGACATCTGCCCCCGAGGATAAAATTTGATTTTCTTGATGATGTTTAGAATCAGCAGAATGACAACATGATTTTGACTCTAGAGCATTTTTTGATTTCTTATGCATTGTCATAATTAACCTCAACTCTATTTTATAGATAAAAATTTAATTAGTTGTAGCCCACTCAAGATCAGTCCTAATTAAATATGTAATGTTTTTAAAATAATATTGAAAAACCAAGCGTTAAAGTATTTTGAGTGGCAGATTCTCCCCCATTAACCTGAATATTTTTAAAAGCACCATAATCCTGCTCGTGTTCATATTCAGCAAATATATTCAAGCCCGGCATTAAACGATAATAAGGTCTCACAATATAACGCATTTGATTCAATCCACTTCCAATTGCGGCTTGTGTCACCGTCTTTGAAGCTAAGATACTGCGCACGCCAGCTCTTATGAGAAAGTTATTTGTAATTTGTGTATCACGCGATAACTCAATATCCAATTTAGTGCTACCACTGTGGTAATACCCTCTCACATTCGTATCGATGAAATAAGGCATTAATCCTTCAATACCAATACCTGGTTGCCAGTAAGGAGTTGCCGCAGGCCGATTAACGTAATTAGCACCGCCTTTTATTGCCCAAAATTGATCGATGAGATGCCAATAGAAAATATCAACATCAGCGTTTTCAACCGTTCCTTTTTTTATTTCAGCATCATTAGTAAATAATTCGAGTTTATTATAATCTGGCCCATATAAGCCTTTATAAGTAAGCCGTTGTACATTATGAAATGGATCACCACCCATATCTAAATATGTTGAATAATATAGCCCTGCGGGATGCGCCATTGGATGATGAACAAGTGAAACATCAATAGGCCTCACTTCATCTACTCTGACAATGGGGCGATTATGGTAAGGTGTTTGTTTCACAATATCCTGCGGCTTAGCTTCACCTTTTGTAATTTCTATTAAAGTTGAGTATTGAAATACTCGCGACATACCCGTCATCATGTGATAGAGAAGATGGCAGTGAAAAAACCATTGTCCACTCGCATCAGTATCAATATCAGCTGTAACGGTAGAGCCTGGAGGTACATCGATGGTATGTAATAAAGGATCGTAGCTACCATGTCCGTTACGCAAAATAAACCAATGGCCATGTATATGCATTGGATGATGCATCATCGAGGTGTTAGTAAAAATAATACGGTAGCGTTTACCGGGTTCAAAAGGAATGGGAGATGCTTTATATTCTGGAACGCCATTTACAAACCAAATATAACGATCCATGTAACCAAATAATTCCATTTTGATAAGTTTTTCTACGGGCTTATTAGGATCATTTGTTTTAACAGCGGCCGTTAAGTTTTGATATTTTGTTCCAAAAGTTTCTACTTCAGAGGTCCATTCTTCTTTGTCGATAGTAATCGGTTTATGCGTCGACATTTGAGCATGCATTCCACCCATTGGCGAATAAACTGAACCATTAGGCGATACAATTTTATCCCCCATTCTTGATGGTTCAGTTGGCATGCTCATATCCATGGAATGATTCATCATCATACTGTCACCCATTTTCATACCGGACATCATGGAGTGATTAGAATGTGAAGGAGACATATTCATTGCAGTCGACTGCTTTTTGTCGATTGTAGATTTAACAGATGATTTCTGATTGCTCATGGACATTGAATCCATTGCCATGCCTCCATCCATCTTCATACCTGGATCCTTTTTCATGGCCTCAGCCATAGATTGCTGTTCAGGATGATTATCTGAATTATGTTTTTTCATCTTTTCATGTGGCACCGTCGCCATCATTTCATGAGAAGTTTTTGACTTCATTTTCATAGAAGACATTGAATGGGAAGATGAAGTGCTCATATCCATCATGGGCGAATTTTTTGAATTCATTTCATGGGACATTGAACCCATGGAGTGAGCTTGTTTTGTCATCTGCTGAGAAGGCGCGCTCATGGTTATATTCATAGATGAACCATGATCCATGCCATTCATCATGTTAGACATCATTTCCCTTGTTACAGGTAGTGGTTCAGGAAATTTAGTTACTTGCTGGTAATTAACAAATTGATTAGGTGTAGTTACTAAGGCACCATACGCCGCCCCTACTGTATCAATTGACTCTGCATAAATGATGTAGGGATCATTTTTTTTAATTTTAACTAACACATCGTAAGTCTCACCGGGTGCTATTCTAAAATCGTTAACAAGGTATGGCTTCACATCGTTACCGTCTACTTGCACTATCTGCATTGAAGCATCAGGTATTTTCACATGAAAAATCGTACTTCCACCTGCTCCAATAAAACGTAGTCGTACTACATCTCCAAATTTGACGGGGGCCGTCCATGGCTTTGATTTTGGGCGGCCATTTAGTAAAAAAGCATCATATGCTACATCACTGATGTCATAGATACTCATACGCATTTGCTGCATCATTTTGTAATCATCAACTAAGTTCTGACGTTCTGCAGTGGATGCTTTTCGATAATCGTGAATAAACTTTGTGAGAGACGGTTGTAGTGGAAATCTTGGCGAATAGTAATCGCCTTCCTTCTTAAGATTAGCAAGAATTTGCTCGGGGTTAGTGTTGCTCCAATCTGATAACACGACAACATAATCTTTTGTATATTTGTAATCTGATGGTTGTGGCGGATCAATTAAAAATGCGCCGTATATACCCTGCTGTTCTTGAAGACCAGCATGAGCATGGTACCAATAGGTACCCGATTGATGAAGTGTAAATTGATAATGAAAAACTCCGCCTGGCGGAATGGGTTCTTGAGTTATACCTTCTACGCCATCCATCTGCCAAGGAACAAGAAGTCCATGCCAGTGTATTGCGGTGCCTTTATCGAGATGATTATAGACATTGATTGTTACATGATCGCCTTCTTTAAAATGTAGAGTAGGCGCAGGAATTTGATCATTAAGAGCAAGTGCTTTGCTTGCTTGACCCGTAAAATAAACTGTTTTGTTACCTACCACTAAATTTACTATTCGATCGGCGGCAAAAACATTTGTCGTAAATAGAATACTAAAAGTAATTATCCATAAAAAATTTTTCACTTATTCCTTCCCTACATGATGCTCATGATTTTCCATATTTGGCATATTAGGATGATCTAATGAAGGCTCCTCAACACCATCATGGTGATGGTGATGCCCCTCTCCCTCTTCCTTAGGCATTGCCATAACTCCCAATCCATGACGAAAGACTAACTCACCTCCCAACCATGCCGTCGATATTAATAAAACTTGAACAATAAGAAGACCTAGAAGGAATACGATGGTTGTTTTTGTGCTTTTGTAATAACGCCATCCAGACCAAATTGCGAGAAGCACAATCCCTGTAGCTGTTGTTAACGCTAAATTGCGGTGTATTGTCATCGCAATATGACCAGCTTCATCATGCCTAACGGTATTGAAAGCATATAGTCCAGCAAGTACCGTGCCAATTGTAATCATAGCTACTAGCCATAAACACCAGTGGCCAACTACTTCAAATTCAATAGCAACTTTATTTGAAAAGCCTTTTAAAAATCCTATCAGATATGAAAAAAGGTAAAAAGCGGTTGTTGTAGTAAATAAAGCAACAGTGAAATGTACAAAAATAGGATGCCAGTTAGGTATAATTTGTAGCATATTCCCTCATCCGTGAGCACTGAAATGAATTTAAAAGATAGTGTAGCAATAAACTAAACATAGACATAGGTCAAAAGGTAGCCCTAAGTCTGGCGTCACCTTAAGGGTGTCTACAGATATTTGTGCCCGACAACATTCTCCTACAAATAAATTATGATCATTTTAAAGTGTGCGCAGATGAACCCACGGATTAATAACCGCAAGTTATCACACCGTTGTGCCTGCGAGTCTGTAATGCCCTAGAGCGCAACATTTTGAATATCCTTCTTTTTTCGACATGTGACGTTACTTTCTCATGATATTTAACAGCAGCTATAGATAAATGCGCTTATCTATAGCTAGGATGTATGCTATTAGAGTTGTGATTCTATATATTTAAAGCATAACATTATGCATAATGAATATCGTGATTAAATATCAAGGGAGCTTAAGCAATGGCACGAAATGGCGTAAGTTATGCGGAAGTAGCATCCATCGCGACGCAATTACTAGGGGAGGGGAGAAGCCCTTCGGTTGCGCACATTCGACTACTTTTAGGTACGGGTAGCACCACAACCGTTGCGAATCATCTGCGGCAATGGAAGGCCAATCAAGAGTCGACAACGCTGGTATCAGCGAAAGAAAATATCCCTCTTGAGCTTGTCGCTGTGATGAAAGGGCTATGGGAGCGCGTGAATCACCTGTCAGACGAGAAAATTGCCGTCAATGAAGCGAGCCACCAGCAAACCATTCGTGAATTACAATTAGAAGTCGAAAAATACAAAACAAACAATCAACGTTGGCAAAAACTATATGAGCAGTGGCATGCTGAGAAAAGCCTCTTCATGAATGACAAGCTTACACTCGATCAAGCGCTTGCATTTGCCCAGAAAGAAAATACGTCACTATACGCAAAGCAAGACGCTTTCCTCAAGCAATTGCAAGATAAGCAGGAGCGAATTGATGAATTGCATCGGTTGCACGCCCAGGCGCAGGCCAATCTTGAGCATTATCGAGAAGCAGCGCGCGAGCAACGCTTATTAGATCAGCAAGCATACGAACAACAGAAACAGCAATTACAATCTGAAATCAGGGTGCGCGATGAACAAGCCGTAATTCAGCATGAACGATTATCCGCATTAAAACAGCAGTTCCAATTATTACAGTATAGCTATAAAAATCTTGAAAATACGCATCTGGGAATCCAGTCAGAGCTTGAGCAAGCAGAAGTAAAAGTTGGTGAAGTTGAAAAATCGAAGGATGAATACTTTCATTCTAGCCAGCATTGGCAGAAACAGTACGGCGAATCACATAAAATACTCGATGAAAAATCCAATCAATTGATTAATCTGCAAGCGGAAATCAAGCAATTATCGCAACAATCTATTGATTTGAAACAAGGCATCACTGATTCCAGAAACTTGAATACGCTACTCAATAATGAGAAATGGCTGTTAGTACAAGAAAAGGCGCAATTAGAGGGGCAATTAAAGCAAATGCAGAAACTAATTAGTGCATAATAATCAAATATATATCATAATTTGATATATTACAAAAATTGAGATATACTATGAGTATGCCTTGGATAGTTCAGTCCACCAAAACAGTTGACAAGCAAGCTGGGAAATTAAGTCAAAACGTTTTATTAGTGCTGCGCTTCTTATTTGAAGATTTAGCCACTAAAGGCCCCGCCGTTCCTGATTGGCCTAACTATGGAAAGTTACATGGAAAAAAAGGCGATGATAAACGACATTGTCATTTGCAAAAAGGGAAGCCCACTTATGTTTGTTGTTGGGAAGTGATAGATAAAAAGCGAAGAATTATTGAGGTATATTATGTCGGGACACATGAAAAAGCACCCTATTAAAGCACACAGTCGTGGCGAAGCATTGGTAGTAACGTATAGTCACAAAACGTATGTGATTCCTAAAAATATTGCTGATCAATATGTTGTTGAAAAGGAAAAAACAAAAAAATCTACTAAGTCACCCACTACAATAAAAAATTTATTTGAAGACCTTGAGAAGAAATTTACTAAAGCAGGAGCCTTATTAAAAGGTTTAAGAATGCGGGAAAATTTGTCTCAAGTTGAATTCGCAAAAAAAATTGATATAACTCAGGCAAATCTTTCGACTATGGAAAATGGGCGTAGATCAATAGGAAAAACTATCGCTAAAAGAATTGAGAAAGTTTTTGGGACTAATTACCGATATTTTCTCGAATAAATTTAGCAAAATTACTTGAAAAGAATGCGGGATCAAATCGTTACACTACCCTTTCTAAGGTTATATTAAAATAGGCAATACAGAAATAACTGACTTATGAGTTTAATCAGAAAGGTAATGGGTCGACGTGACCCCGACGTCCTTATTAAAGTTATAGCTTAGGAATATAAAATGAAAGGTAAAAATAATTTTGAACTCTTATTGGAAAATATTAAAGAAGATGCTTTAGCATCTAGTCTTATAAAAACTTATATTGCCGCTACTCCAGAAAATCATATGCGTGAATTGAGTGCAACTTTAAAAAATTATATGGACTCAGCAGAAAAGACAGATAAAAATGATTAAAGTTAATTGGATTAATATCCAAGGGTTTCGATCATTTGGAAAAGAGCTTCAGAACATTAAGTTAAATCCTAAAATCTCCGTTATTTGGGGTGCAAATAGTCAAGGAAAAACTAGCTTTTCAGAAGCAATTGAATTCCTTTTAACAGGCCAAATAAGTCGAAAAATTCTTTTATCTAGCACGCAAGATGAGTTTGCTGATTCTCTTAAAAATGCTTTTATTTCAGATAAGACGGATATTTATGTTGAAGCAGAATTTCAAAATTCCGAATCAAGGATTTTTAAAGTAAAGCGAACCCTAATACAAGATTATGGAAAAAAAAACGACTGTTCATCCACGCTTGAGATAAATGATTTGCTAGCGACTGAGAACGATCTAGTAAAACTAGGTGTTCCATTATTTCAGCAACCAATGCCAGCTTCGATATTAATGCAGCACGCATTAAGTTACTTGTTTTCAGCCAGACCGCAAGATAGATCATCTTATTTTAAAGCTTTACTTGAAGTAACTGACTTGGATGAATTTCGCAATAGTGTACTAGAAGCATTTAAATCAATTTGCGTTACCCCTAGATGGAGGTACATTGATAAGCTAGAAAGTATTCTTAGAATAGATCCGTTTAGCTCTCATTTGAAAATCAATAGTGAAAGCAAGCAAACTAAAGAAAGTATCCGCAGTAGCTTTATTCGCATGCTTGATCAACTCATAGAAGAATCAAAATTTAACGCATCTTTTGAACAGAAAATAGAGCACCTAAAAGATCAGCTCATTAGTATTCAGAAGAAAGTATTTCCAATTCATCTTCTAGGAGAAAGTAAAGTAACCCCATTTAATTCCATGGGCCAAGGAATTTGGGATGAGTTAGAAATATATTATGACCACGCGAAAAAGACTACTGAACTAACAAAAAGACTTGCTCCCATATTTCAGGAATTGTTAGAGCTGGAATATGTAAGTGAAGCTAAGTCAGATATTGATTGTCCTGTATGTAATATAAAAGATTCGCTTACACTTGATAGAATTAACGAAATCAAACATGTAATATTTGATTCTAAAAAATATATCGATTCTAGGCATAACGCGCGAAGGCGAAGCTGGATTGATAGGCCAGAATCTTTTAAAGGCATATGAAAAAATATTTTGTTTTTGGAAGACAGAATTTATTAGTCATTTATCATTTACAAAATCACAAAGAAAACGGCTACGATATTTTAAAAACAGAATGCTGAAATGGTTGCGGATCGGTTCGTATAGCGGCCATTCTCAAACCATGCGAACGTGTCAAAATATTTTAGATTTCGCAGGAAGTTTATGGCATTTTTTTGAAGTAAAGGATGTTCCACCCACCAATAACCATGCGGAACAGCAGTTAAGGCCATTGGTTATTTCCAAAAAGCTGACCTTTGGTACTCAATCTGAAAGAGGTAGTCGTTTCGTAGAGCGCATTTTTACCGTAACGACAACTTGCAAACAGCAAAGCCGAGATACGTTAGCTTTCATTATTGACTCAGTTCACAAGTTTTTTATGGGAATGCGCGGCCCTTCTTTGGTACTAACTCAGTAAAGGCCGTGAACGGTTACGAAATATTTTCATATTAATATCCTAAATAAAATATCCGTTCAGATTTTTTTCCGAACGGATATTCTGTTTTAATTGAAATTATTTTTCGTACTCTTCAAGCGCTTGCGTTACCCAACTCATGGCTTCTGGATTGAATATCAATTTGATATTCCACTCCTTCACCAAATCCTGTGGATTTAACACTGTCTTTACCTCTTTTAGCTCATATTCTTGTCTTGCCATCTCTTGCCAAACCATTATTCCCATGAAGGGGTTCCGTGGAAGAATCTCCAAAACTGGCCGGTTTTAATTTCTCATGGTGACCAAGCAGGTTGCGGGAATGTTTTAACTTAAAGCTATGCCTGTTTATTTCAATCCCAATTCTTTTTCCA
>JBDTIZ010000061.1:0-2573 GCA_039936115.1 Gammaproteobacteria bacterium | reverse complement strand
AGGATGAATTAAGCCAGCAATATGTTTATGTTCTTGAGGCTAATATTGTCTTTAAAAATGGGCTGACGGTGCCCTTGTTAACTGAATATTTAAAAACGGATTGGAATGTATTAAACAATGCTGAAGGAAAGCAGGAATGCGAGCTGGTTGTCTTTAAACGTTTATCGGCTAAATTAAAAAAATATTTCCCACGATTAAAAATAATTATATTTGCAGATGCTCTATTTTCTACGCAATCTGTATTAGAAATATTAGCCAATAATCATTGGGAATATGTCATTCAGTTTTCAATAAATAAATTAAAACGATTTTCAGAATTATTAAATTCAAGGAAAGATACTGCAAAAACTATTCCTAAACAAGCTTATTACCGTGAAAGACATCAAGAATTTTACTGGTATCATGGCGTCACGTGGGGATACGACTTCCAACTAAAGTTTGATTTAGTCAGTTGCTCAGAGAAGTGGAAAGAAGTCGATAAAAAGACAGGCGAAATAATTTTAAACTATTCACAACATCAATGGTTATCAAGCCTTCGAATTACGATTGAAAACGTGCATGAACTTTGCAACTTAGGCGCAAGGAAAATAGGATTATTAGAAGACAGTATTCATACTGAAAAGCATCGTGGTTATCATTATGAACATGCATTTTCGTATAACTGGAATGCAATGCAAGGATTTCATTTATTAATGCGATTGGCTCACGCTGTAAATGCGCTTTCTGAATTTACTAAAAAATTTAAACAATGGATCAAAGAGCAAGGATGTTCAGCAATCCTAAAATTAATCAAAGAAACGATTTTTAATCCGTGGCTGCCAAAGAAGTGGTATGAGAAACAACATAAAATTCAGATCAGGTTAACACTGCAACTTGAATAAAATTACTTTTTTATTTTGTCTATCATAAAATAACAATCGAATTTGAGAGCCGATGGTTTTACTCGTTTGAAATAAATATTTTGCATCAATTGTGATTAAATATATGTTGTGGGTACGTCAAAAAACAGATAGAAATTAAAAAAATAGCAGAAGGAGAGAGGCTGTGGATAGAAAAGCAGATTTTTAAACGACTAATGCTTCACAGCTGCCGATTGATTATTAGTGTGCTTTAAACTGATGCGTCAGGGCTGATTATTGCCGCAAAATTTTATTTTTTAATTAGGCTACTGAGTGTGATTCCAAATATGTTTAATCAACAATATAAGTAATAAAGTTAATTTGCCATTTTGTTGTATAATTAATGATAATAAACAAAACGAGGTGTAGTTTATGAGCGAATCACGTAAAAAATCAGGATTATTTAAAAATATAGTGAATCGATCTGCCACAGGTAAGCCATCCCAACCAATAGAAGTTTGCTATGTCCTTGTTTTTTCTTATTCTTCAACTGTAGAAAAGAAATATCTCGATAGTTTTTTTTCGGGTCGCTTAGATGATAGATATAGATGCATGTGGGAATCCGGAACAGCATATTCCTCTTTTGAAGCAGCAGATAAAGAAGCTATGGCCATAATGCAGCATCGTTTTAATTTAAGAAATCAGGAAGGCCCTGGAGGAGCTGGAAAACCTAAACTTGAGCAATTTGTAAAAGAATCCCGCCTCTTATCAGACGATACAACACCTCTTAATAAAAAGGATTTATATGATGGCACATATTGGATATTTACAATGAAAGGAAGGCCCGATGCTATCAATCTTATCTTAGGTAGCAACAAGCCACCACTTGAATATGTTTCAGCTGATGGCTTTGGAGAAAGAATCCTATCTGCACAAGATAATTCTGGAAAACATATTTATACACGAGGTGATTACCTAAATGAACAAGAAAATAAGCCAATTAAATCAAATCAAAAATTATAAAAAAAAGATCGCCTGAAATGTAAAAATTTAAACTTGATGTGACAGTTACCCATTTTTTTGGTTGCTGTTTGGGTTTGTTTCTTAACTCACTATAAATAGGCTATTTTGGCTTTTTTCAAAATTTTAGGCGTACGTCTGCTAAGCTGACACACATCATCTTATTTAAGATACTGCAACCGATGATCGCCTCTTGTTGCTGCCTTACAAATTCTCTTGCATGCAGTTTATTTCCAAGAATGCGTTTGTAACGTCCAATCGCACATTCAGAATTATTGCGATTACCATAGCGATGCTTTGTTTGCCAAGCGCTACGACCATAACACTTAATTTCTTCAATAGTGCGATTACGTAATCTGTCACTTTCTTTATTATAAGTTGAGCCACTTTTTGGTGGGATCACAATATCAACATTGGAAAATTTATTTTGTAATAAAGAATAAATTTTATTTGCATCATACGCAGTATCAGCTGTCACTTGGTTAACATTGTTAAGTATCGGTGTAATTAAATTATCAACCACTTCCATATCATGAACTGTTCTATCAGTCAGTTCGCTCGTCTGAATAATGTGATGATGGTCAACCGTAATATGCAATTTACGCCATTCACGTTTTTGCCTGGTTTCTCCATGTTTTTCTAACGCCCACTCATCCTGGCCGTAACATTTTAATCCGGTTGAATCAATGGCAATCGCTTTAACATCTTGTGCGT
>JBDTIZ010000060.1:0-23064 GCA_039936115.1 Gammaproteobacteria bacterium | reverse complement strand
CGATATTATATTATTGCTAATTCAATACCTTATCCCACCATTTGGGTCTTCAGCTTGGCAAGACTTGAACCTTTTGCGATGGGGGCGCTTTTGAGTTATTTTTATTTATACAGTAGATTTAAGCACTACCCAATTTACGCTTTTATAGCTTTAATCGCGTCAATTGTATTATTTAGAGTTTTAATTAGTTCGCATTATTCCGAATATACCGCTTCTTGGTATTTATTCGGTATTGATTTAGCATGCGTTTTTATGATTTATGCCGTAATTCAATCAAAGATATTGGCAAAATTCTTTTCTATGAAATATTTTGCCTGGCTTGGAAAAATTTCGTTTGGGCTGTATGTCTTTCACAAGATAGCGATTGATTTTATTGCGGTTAAAATATTGCCCTATTTTTACAATATTCTAGACATTTATCATAATCCAGTTTTGTTTTACTCTTTTTCTTTTGTCGTTACTCTAGTAGGAACAGCGCTTATTTCAGCATTTTCATATTATTATTTCGAAAGATTTTTCCTAAAGTTCAAAAAGAAGTATACGGCGGTTTCGTCGCGTCCAATTTAACAATAAATGCCCGGCGATATAAATGAGAAAAGAAAATTGGAATCAAATTCTTTAATCAATTTTTTCTAAGTTCAATCCAATTAAACGGAATAGCTAATGCACGAAATCCGCCCGTCGCTACAACTGTATTTTTTACTTTAAAGGTCAAGTTAACCTTCCCGCTAGGCGGGATTAAACTTGCCGGCAACTGTGCAGAAATAATTGTAGCGCCATCAGGTTCAGTTGTTTTTTTCAAGTATAATGTTTGTCCTGCTATGCTCACATTCAAGCTTTCTAAGATATCTTCAGTCATTGGAGCAAATGTCTTGAATGATAAAAGTGTATCTCCAACACAACTCGTTGTTAGAGAAAGAGTTGCTTCCGTATTAGCCATCCAAATATAAGGTTCGCCCTTAAGACTCATCTCGGGTGAGCTCCATCCTGTTCCATTCGGAGTTACGCTAAACAGAAAATGTGTTGGACAAGTTGCTTTAACAATAAAATGTTGAGGGTCTAACTGAGCTTCTTGAATCCCAGAAAAAACAACGTTATCTTGTGAAAATAATGTTGGGGTAAGATTTTTTAGAGAGACAATTTCTTTTTTGTCTGCTTGAAGTACTAATACACTATCATAATCCACCCAGCTTTTTATGCCGGGAAAATAAACCCCTTTTTCTTTAGAACCAAATACAATAGGATCTTTAGTTGTAGCACTTGAAGTATCGCCAATTGTTTCTAACTTGATAACTGAGGAGTTATACGAGTATTGAATAAAAAGATTGGTAATTGCTGGGTTGTGTCCATCATACCAATCAAAATTTTTAACTTTAACCAAAATAGCCATCGGCTTAGTGAGTTCCGGAACAAAAGTTTTTATTCCAGCGATCAAATTACGCTCATATTTGGTCTGCTCGAATAGTTTTCTATTATATTCTAATGAGATCATTGTGACTGACGTGCACAAGAACACCATCAATACAGTTGCCAACACTTTGGCGTGTTTTTCTGTTATAAATGGACGAATCAACTGAATGCACAACAGAATAGTGAATAGATAGGCAAGAGGATTAAATATTTGCTGCATCATCTCTGATCGCAATCCTGGACCCCACATATTAGATGTAGATTCTAGTATAAGTGTGGGCATTGATATCGCTAATAAGACAAGTAGTGGCAATAATAAGCTTAGCGATTCACGTCGCGCGTTTGAAATGTATTCAATACGCATTTGTCGAAACAATGCAAGTTTAGAAAATAACAGGGCGAATAGGTTAGCAACCAGTATAATTACCCATGCATGCCAATGCTTTATAATTGAATGATATAATGTTGTTGTATTTTGATGCCAAATAAAATATTTAATAGAAGGTAGGAAATTGTGGATAAAAAGAGAAGGATGTAGCTCAAAGAAATCACTGGTAGGTCCAGAAGTTGTTACCCAAATCAATATGAATAAAACAAACAAAAACCCATATCCCAATATATCAATTACGGTGTCTTTTAGCGCTTTTTTTCGGTCGGCTAAAGTAGGCCGATTTATTGCATCAATTAAGCTGATTGCGATTATTGCAAGCGGTGTACCGCACTGAAGAGTGTATGTGCCTAATGCAATAAAAAATGTGATAAGACTCGCAATTAAATAACCATGTTGCATTCTATCGGTTCTCAAATAAACTAAATAAAAGTAAATCGAAAGAATTGAAAAACCAATAGAAATCAACATGATCAATAAGACTTGTTCAAGATACGCCGAAAAATTCCACACTAAAACTAAAATCGCCGTCCAAACCGCTATCCATGGTCGACGATTTTTCAATAATTCATTTACCATAAGTAAGGTTGAAATTGCTAAAAAGAGATCTACCAACTTTCTGATAAAATATAATCCCCAGGGATATTTAAGGATTAACGGTGACACCAACCAATACCACCAGGGCGCGAGGGGATTGCGACTTGCTAATGCCCACCATGAATGGTGAAGACTATATTGTACATTGGGCTGAACATATCGCATCCAAGTAAAATCTTCACCGGATGGATATACTATTAAACCATTTGTTCCAACAAAAACTTGGGCTAGCAAAAGTATCACAATGCCAAACAGCCAAGCGCAAAAAATATAACTCACTAAATTCCAAGGCACGATGCGATTCGTTTTTTGATTCAAAGAAAGCTGACTCATTCTGATTTCTCGCTAAAATGCGCAACGCATAGTTACACCGGTATAGGGAATTAAAATAGGACGTAAATCAAGGCGTGTTTCAACCCTAGAAAAATACTGTTTTGCAATTTTAGCATAACCGTCGACTTCTCTGATTGCCGTTCCGCGATCACGTGATACAACAAATTTTGCTAATTTACTTTGTTCATCTACGTATGCAGGATCAAGCGTCAATAAAAAGCCACCTGGATTTAAAATACGTGAGGATACTGAAAAAATGGCAGCACATTCCTCATCATTGAGATGATGCAATATACCTAACATAATCACTGCATCTACTTTTTCGACAAAGCTAGGTAAATTTGTCGATAGTTCTTCGCATAAAAAAGTAGCCTTTCTATCATGATAACGTTTTTTTGCTTGGTTAATATAAGATTCATTTCTATCAATGCCGATATAATTCACAGTAGGCGGCAAAATAGACAATGCTCTACATGTTCCGCATCCAACATCCAGCACAGTTCCGTTTTCCGGTATTTTACCTAGTAAATGCGACTCTAAAAACAGTCTACGCCATCTGTTCGCACCCACAATTGTTTGAAACAAATCATAGAAAAAATGACTGGCCAATATATTTCGTATTCCATGTCTGACTTCTGACATTACCTTATCCTTTTGTCATTTCTACACAATATTGAGCACCCATCGGCAGCCAACCCAGTATTCGCTCCAATGGGCGAAAAAGTGCAAGCGGTCGAGGAAAAAAGAGTGTGTAACTTGATTTTGTAACATTGAGGCCAACTTTTTCAGCCAGTTGTAACACTTCTTGTTTTTTCAGCATCACGGCATCTTTATCGTAAGGACAGCGCTCAAATACTAAACGCGTTACTGGATTAAATGGATTGTGCTCAAACAAAAATAGCCGACCATTCTTTGCGAGAAGCTGCTTACATCGAGTTAGGGCGCTTATTCTTTCGGATAAAGGAATATGATGGAAAACATTTGCTGCAAATATTACATCAAATTTGCCAAAGGGGAAGTCATTTAAATCATTGGTGAACTGCGCTTTCTTAGTTCGCATTCGAGCGGCTTCGATTGATTGGCTGGAAATGTCATACCCCCATAATTCTGTTTGGGGAAATTGCTGATTAATAATTGATATGCTGCGCCCGATTCCACAACCAAAATCCAGAAAACTAGTTGGTTTCTGCTTGCCAAGCTTACGAGCGATATAATTAATTTTGTATTGAGCAAAATATTCATTTTCGGTAAACGCAGAAGGCATGCTTTGTTTCAGCGCGTCTTCATAGCTATCAACATAATTATCAAATTCAGAAGGTGAAGAATTATTCATTGTGAGTTGTCTTCCATGTTGTTTCACGTACCACAAATTGGGGTTTGCCATTTATTTTCAAATATGCACGACCAAGATATTCGCCAAGCATTCCTACACAAAATGTTTGCACACCACCCACAAACAAAATAGCCGCAATTAAAGACGTCCAGCCTGCAGCCACAGTAGGGTAAAGTAATTTTTCCGCTAGAACAACACCTACTACCAAGATACTGAGAATAGTCATAGAAAAGCCTAGTAGGGTTGCAGCTCGTAGAGGAACAACTGAGAAGCTAGTCGCCATTCTGAGCCATAGTGAGATAGATCGTTTTAAATTATAGTTTCCTTTGCCTTCGTGACGTGGTTGGTGATCAATATCAATGGATTTAATTGAGTGAGTGACACTCAAGATAAGCCCGTCAAGATAAGCATAGGGCCCATCATATTTGATAACTTCCAATACAACCTCACGACGAATTGCTTTGAAAGAGGAGAGGTACAGTCCTCTGGGCTTATTCATTAAAAGCGTAACCATTAAGTTGCTAAAGGAACTACCCAGAATTTTCCACATTGCATGTTGGCGACCGTTATAACGTGTATAGCAAACATCCGCTCCTTCATTAATTGCCTGAATCAAATTACCAATTTCGCTAGGAGGATGCTGTAAATCATCATCCATTATAATCACAATTTCGCCGCGTGAATAATTAAGCCCCGCCATGGTGGCGCTATGTTGTCCGAAATTTTTTCTAAGTAAAATACCTTTAATGAAGTCGTGTTGTTTGGATTGATCTGAAATAACTTGCCAACTTCCATCGGGACTTGCATCACTTACTAAAATGAGCTCAAATTGGCTTCGAAGATCCAGTGTATCGATAGATTTTTTAATTTCTTTAATCAGTTCAGGTAAAATATTTTGACTTCGATAAACCGGAATAATGATTGATAATTTTATGCTCATTCTCTAGGCCTTATCCATAGTATTTTTGTATAACACGCAAAATGTATTCATTGTCGAATGATAAACCCATTTTCGTAATAATTTCACTAATTTGTGTTGTATCAATTTCATAAGAGGAATTCTTATTAATGACATCAGCAATTGCAGTCTTGCCAATCACTTTTTCCATAATTGCAACAATCGTTACAATAGAATAACTGATTGGGTTAGCCACATTGAGAATGACACGACGGAACTTTGAATCTTTTATAAGCTGAATAACGATTAACGTAACATCGTCAATATCGATAATATTCCTGATAGCATTTTTCCAAATGGAGAATTTTTCGCTACGCGAAATTTTTGCATATAAATAATTCAGTAACGTATGCGGGTTTGGGGTGTTTCCTGCAACTTGAGATAATCTGACGATGATAAAATTGGGATGTCTTGCGATCAAGTTTTCCATCGCGAGCTTATGTAGAACATAGGCGGAATGCTGAGATGCGACATCTGCAATACTGCAGGTGCTGAAATAAACAAAACTATCGACATTAGAATAGGATTTAAGCGTTTCCGTTAATCGCACGCGTTCGCGTTCGAATTCAAAAGCATCCACACAATTAGAGTTTGAAACACCAGCCGCGTAAATACAAACATTTGACAGTACGTTTGAATGAGACAAAAAAGATTTGGCAAGTAAACCAGAACCTATAATATTATTAACAGTTATGTCAGTTGTAGGCAGAGAAGAATGTAGCATGCTTAACCGACCATTGTCAGAGACTTAGAGCTCATATCCAGATAATAAAAAATGTTTAAGCGGGTCATTTTTCCTTTTCCTTAAGCAATCTTACAATTGTGCTAAAACGAATTCCAATTCAACCCTTCATCTTTATAATGGAGGTTGTTCGCAGTTTGAAATTGCAAAGCCAACAAAAAAAGTGACCTTAACGCATGCTTAATTGGAAAACAAGAAATATCCGCATACGCTGAGGAGGTCCGTCTTACTCGAATTAGTTCCGCAGAAACCAGTTGTCAACAAACCCTAATTCATTTAATTTTTTTTGCCGGCACACCCACATAAGTACCCGGCTCAACAATATCATTCACCACAACCGCACCGCTACCCACAATTACATACGAACAAATATTCACACCATCAATCACAGTCGCGCCCGCGCCGATCATGACAAAATCACCCACGCGACATTTCCCAGCAATCGTCGTATTCACAGAAATATGACTATGTTTTCCAATGATACAATCATGTTCAATCAGGCAGCGTGTATTGATAATTGTATTATCGCCAATTGTTGTATTAGGTCCAATATGTGCGCCATGCCCGACAAATACACCAGCTGCAATCGTTGCATTTTTTCCAACATAAGCATCGTTAGCAATCAAAGAATCAACAGTTTTCTGTTCTGTTTTCAAAAGATTAAATTGCACAGCACGTTCCTGATTGTCGCCTAAGGCCACAATAAATCCCATTGGATCATTTCCCAGGAGTTCTGTTACTACATTAAAACCAAATTGTTTTTCATTGGGTTTTGCGTTCGAATCGACAAAAATTAACTCTCCAACACCATTCGCTAAAGCAACGTCAGCAAGACTGCGAGCATGGCCTCCACAACCAAAGATGGCTAATTTTTCATTAACAGATTTAGGCATATTGCACCGTAAAATGTGTGAGCAAATTAACATATTCTTTTGCAACAATGCGCCAGGTTCGTTGGTTAAATTGTTGGTACAGAGTCTCTTGTAACTTAAATAATGTATCGCGATTTTTCACAGCCCATTCAATTTTATTGACCATATCATCTAAGTTGTAGGGATCAAACAGCATATTCTTTTGCAGTTCAATATCTTCGATTGCTGAAGTAACCACCGAGATGCCGCTCATAATAGAAGGGGTACCAACCGAATAAGCTTCAGTAAATGTAAATGGAAATCCGCCCTCAAAAAGACTAGGATTTATGGCGCAAATCGCTAAATGATTTAATGCAGCCAATACTTTTCCAGGCACGTTTGGCAATAATATCACATCGAATTGTAAGCGTTTACGCAGCACATATTCATAGACAGTATAGTCAGACGTGATATCAGCTGTTAGAACTAATTTGATATTAACAAAACGCTTTCTGAGCAAAGTCTCATATGCCTGCACCAGTTTTAAAATATTTTTATACGGCCGCATTTGTGAAGAATAAAAAATATATCGCATGCTACTGAAATCGTAGTCACATAAGTAAGAATCATTTTGTAAAGATTGCTTTTGATAATCACGTAAAATTTGTAATGCTTCATCTCGACGGCTGATGCCGGTTTTTTTTGCTGAATTTTTACCAAAATAATGACTCAGATCAATCGCGCCATGCGGAATAACTGTAATTTTTTCAGCTTCAATCGCGAAGGAGTCGATTAAATGTTTTTCCTTCACATAATCGCTGTAACAAATAAAATGATCTGCAACAGCAATTGTTTCAGCCGTTCGATTGAACGCTAATGCAGAAGATCGATCCGAAAATTCGCTAGGAAAGTCGACAAATACCGCATCTGGTGCCGCAACAACTTTTTTCGCATGAATAGCACCTACTTCAGGCCAAAACAAACTCGGTACAAACCAGGTTGTTATATCAGCCCTTTTGTTGATTAAATCAGTTAATCGGCGTAATTCACGGACTCGCAACTCAGAATAAATTTTTTGTGCCATCATATTGCGGCGTAATTCTTTTAATGGATCAGAAAAAAATGTATTTATTCTATGTATGAAACGATTATTACTGATGATACCAAAAACACGCCGAATGACGCGGTATCGCAACCAGTTATAAATACGCGTAAAAAAAGATCTGCTAGCAAGGAAAGCTAAAGCTGCTAAAATTAATGGCGAAAAAAATATTCCTAGTACAACTAATAAAAAGCCGATACCAAAAAACAGAGGCGTTGAAGAAAGCGACATCCAACCAATAAATAAATTAAATAATTTATGGACTATTTTATTCAGAATTCGATCAATTTTCCCCGCTACTTTTTGTTGGATTGCAGGCTCTGTTCGTGTTGTTTTTGACGAAGTAAAAAGCTTTTGGATTCGCAACAAATAAGGAATACCCGTTGTCGTTAATAATTCAATTCGCTTAACATCAATATCATGTTCTGTTAAAAATGCAATAATTGCTTTTTTATACCAGGCAGGCGTTGCAATCACAATGCTTGCGCTTTCGTCTTGTAACATTCCGCCTAGCATAAAAGTGAGTAATCTGCCTATGCCATGATTTTTAATCGGTTGCTCTGGCGCAAAAGCCAGGAAAATGCCAATTTTTTTCATATCAAACTCCGGATTAAAGACCAGAACTGAGGTGCAAGTTCGGTAAAACTAAATTGTCCAAGAAATTTTCTACTGGGGAGGTCATCACAGAATGTAATATAATCAGTTTCCATTTTTTTAAGATTAACAGCCATATCTCGCGCCTGCGATGATTGACAGAAATTAAGATTGAGCTTAAATCTTTCATCCATAAAACGCATTTGCGGATAATCGCTACTTAAAGAAGGAACGCCATAATATGCCGCTTCAATGACTGCATAAGTCCCGTTATCGATCGTCGTTGGGTGCCAAAGGAATTTTGCAGAGGCGAGCCTGGAAACGTAATCACTTACGCCAAGGTTGCCCATGACCTGTAAATGTTTTCTAACGTTTTGTTTTTCTTCGAGGAGGGCACGAACTTTTTTAATGTGTGTCGTATCTTTTATATGGGTGCGCGGTTGATCTAAGTTGAAACATTCAGTTTCTGAGCCAGACATTACGACATCAAATTTTCCGCCAAGTTCACCATAATAAATATCCAGGGCTTCTATAGCACGCAGATGATTTTTATGAGGTGTGGGATTTGTAGTCCACATAAAGTAAGCTTCATTATGGGCATTTGATTCAAATGAGCAAATCAATGGATTAAACTCCATCGGTGCGACATGCACTCGGTGCGAAGGAATACCTGCATATTGAATAGCATCTTCTTTTGTCTGTGGTGTTGTTGTAATAACAAAATCAGCTGCGCGTGCGGTTGCAAGAAAGCTATGATCACTAAAACCGTTTGAAAAAATTTCCGGAACATAACGCTGAATATAATCATAAACAATCATACCGTATGGTCTAATCGGCGCGAGAGGTTGATTGACGCGATCAGAAATCAGTAACCAGAAATCACATTCATTAAAATTACCAATTCCGCTGTTTGGCATGACGTAAGCAGGATGATGCAAAGGATAGCGTTGATTTGTGAAGCCTTGCGCTCTCGCTGCTTCATTTCTTGAAATAATCGACCAATTGGTTTCGCGTACAGGAATTCCCAACTCAATTAAATCTTCAAAATCTTCCGCAATATTATAGTGCTTATCAATACAGGAAAATACAACATTGATAGGTTCATTAGCACTGCGGCTGCCAAGGTGAATCATTTTAGCAATATTTTTAGCGCCTGTTAAACTGCCGCCTTTATATCCGACCGGCAGAAATATACCAATGGTCTTAACAGCATTATTTAATTTTGATATAACAGGCGTAGACATGATTTTAGAGACAAAATTCTTTTCCCATTCGCGAAGATTAAATTCCCAAGTGAATGGTTGTAGCATTTCAATTTGACGACGACAAATTTCTTGAATAAAGGCTTGATCACCATCAAGAATGCGTGTGATTTTTTCTCGCGCTTCTTTAAAAGTTGTACAAGCGCCAGGTTGATCATTGTTTGTGATACCGAGCACACCTTCCCGCATGTAAATTAATGGCATGCCGTACACAATCGCTTCAAGCGGATGATAATGTAGGTGTCGAGGTTCTTCTGAGTGATAAAACATTACATTATAAGTGCGCAACCACTCATCAATTTTTTCTCTAGGCTGATGCCCAGCTACACAAGGATCATCTACAGCAATCGGTTGATTACCCGCAATCAAATGTGGAATGTCACCGAAATTCTTTTTGAAAGATTCATAAATTTTGCCGTAATAAGTTGGTGATGCTTTGATTCTCGAACAAAAAAATAAAATTTTATTAACGCCGCCTGTCCACGTATTTCTGTGCGTGAAAAATTTATCCGGCAATCCTAACGGATGATAAACACTTCTTGATTTAAGCGTATGAGGTTCAATTTCATGAAGATTAGGATACGCTTCAGAAAACCAAAAACGTTCGCCAACCGCTTGCAAACGTGAAAGAAAATGTTTGCCCAATGCATCATCTATGATTTTTCCGTAAGAAGTTGATTTATCGAGACCAAATGCACGTAATAGAATCCTACCTTCGAAACCTTTAACCACTTGTTCAAGCATTTTAGGATAAAAAACAACAAATACGGCGCCAAAATATTTATTAATGATGGAGAGAATAGGTTGTGTGAGTGTGCCTTCATAAAAATCATGTTGGTTGAGAATGTCGAGTTCGTCTTTTGATATAGTCAACGTGCGGTCATAACTATAATCGATAGAACCACTCCATTCATAGATTAAATCAGGGATACATTTAGGCGTATAGAGTTCATAACCCAAAGCGGTTAAAAGAGGCGCTTCAAATTCTCTTAGCGTCGTGTGATTGATTAACCATAAAATTCGTTTATCTTTTTTGTCCACTTTTAGTTTCCTACTGTTACCTGTTTTTGTAGGGGCGAACCTATGTGTTCGCCCTCTCTACCGAAGACACAGCATTTGCAGATCGAGACACAAAGGTTTGCATCTAAAAGGTTAAATAAGCTTCATAACCTTACGATAATGCTCAATCGCTTCTTCCACATTTCCATCGAACAACATATTGCCATGATGTATCACAAGCGCACGATTACACAATGCGCGCATCGTAGAAAAATCATGGGTTGCTAAAACCATCATTTCTGCATTATTGATGAGTTGATTAATACGCAGACGTGATTTGGCAAGAAAGTCTGCATCGCCGGCACCAATCACTTCATCTAACAAAAGTAAGTCACCAGGAATCGCTGTTGAAATTGCAAATGCGAGTCGGACTAACATGCCGGCAGAATAAGTTTTAATCGGGTAATCAATAAATGCACCGATATCAGTAAAAGCAATAATATCATCTGAAAAGGCACGCATTTGTTTTGGTGATTGGCCTAACAACAAACCACGATACAAGATATTTTCACGACCCGTTGCTTCGGACTCAAAGCCTAGATGTAATTCAAACAGTGCACGAATCTCGCCTTTGACTTCTCGTTGGCCAGAAGAAATAGGGTACAAACCGGCAATTGTTTTTAACAAAGTACTTTTGCCAGCGCCATTGTGACCAATCAATGCAATGCGTTCACCGGCTTTAATTTCCAAATTAATATCTTTTAAAGCATGGACATTCGGCAGCGATTTTTTCTGTTTGAAACCTAGCATTTTAAAAACATGCGCTTTGAGCGATGTTTCGCGATAGGCTAGCGATGAATAATGTAAATTAACATTTTGTAGTCGAACTAAGCTCATGATGTGTTCTCCTACAAATAAAAAATAATTTTGTTTTCGTTGCGTCGGATAAGCATCCAAGCACAAAGCCAGAGCAGTGCGCTGGTTAACAAGACATAACTATAATCAGTTACCGTCGGCAAGCGCCCTTCAAGCAGCGGCGCACGAAACATATTTAAGAGATGGTAAATAGGATTATATTCAACGATATAACCAATGCCAGCCGAGATAAATAATTTTGGCATGAAGAAAATGGGCGAAACGTAATAGATAACTTGTAAGCCAATTAAAATCAGCTGAGAAAAATCGCGAAATCTTACCCCAATAAATGCTGTGATCGTGGCTAAAGGCCATGCAAATAAGAATAGCAGCGGGAATCCAAGCACTAACGCAAACCAACTAAAACCAAAATGTTCGGGTTGACAGACTAATACCCAAATAATTAAACCAACAGATGCACAAGCCAGATTAATCAGACAAGGGATGACGCTGCGTAAGGTATAGATAATCATGGGATGGGAAAATTGTTTGATATAGCCTTCCGCATTAATTAATGCGGCACAACCTGTTATTGCAGATGAAACAATAAATTCCCAAATGATCAAACCCGAAAAAATAAATGGCGCATAATCATTAATTGATGAATGAAAAAAATGACTCATAATAAAGGCAAGCAATAACGTAAGCGATAAAGGCTGGATCAATGCCCAGGCTAATCCAAGTAAAGATCGACGGTATTTCGTGCGGATATCGGCTAATGCCAGGTGTAACCAAAAATACCGTGACACCCAAATATTTTTTAAATAACTTGCGTCGGCACTCAAGCAAAATACTCCTGAATCGTCCTGATTACTTTATCAATTTGTTCACGCGCCATTCCAGGCCAGCTGGGTAAGTTGATTCCCCGACTGCCAAGTGATTCTGCGATGGGATGATTTTCAGATTGTGAATTATAGATTGTCATTAAGTGAGCGGGGTAAAAAAGTGGGCGTGTTTCAATCCCCGCTTTTTTGAGATGCTCACGTAGTGGATCGCGATGTTTAGCATCGTCTAACAAAATAGAGCACATCCAAAATGAATGACGTACGTCACCTGTTTCATCATGCGTTTTGAGCGGTAAGTTTTTTAAGCCTACTTTATAAGATTCGGCCAGTTGACGTTTTTTTACTAAAATTTCATCGACTTTTTCGAGTTGTGCTAAACCAATGGCAGCACAGATATTCGTCATTCGATAGTTGTAAGCAACCATATCGTGCCAGTATTGAATATCTTTTGAAACACCTTGGTTTTTGAGATTGGCTGCGCGCTTATAAATGTCTTCATTTTTCATGATGACCATGCCGCCTTCGCCAGTGGTCAAGGTTTTATTGCCAAAAAAACTAAATGTGGCAATATCACCAAACGTACCCGCGTGTTGATTTTGATAATAAGTGCCGAAGGCTTCAGCGCAATCTTCAATTAAAAATAAATTGTGTTCGTGACAAAGTGTGACGAGGGGTTGCATGTCACAAGGATGACCGTATAAATGCACTGCCATGACGGCGCGAGTTTTTGGGGTAATTTTGCGACGTACATCGGCAGGATCCATTTGCCATGTTTCAGCTAACGAATCGACAAATACAGGTTTAGCGCCTACTTGTAGAATTGTATTGATAGACGCAACATACGTTAAACTAGGCACTATCACTTCATCACCTGGTTTTAATTGCAATGCCAGCAATGCTAGATGCAAAGCCACTGTGCCGTTACAAACAGAGGTTGCATGCGGCGTACCGACATATTGCGCGAATTTTTCTTCGAACTGATTAATGAATTCGCCTTTGGAAGAAATCCAACTCGAATCTAAACATTGATTCACGTAAGTTTTTTCATTTCCGTGAAAATAGGGTTGGTAAACTGGTATTTGCTGCATATTCAATCCGTGTTATTCGTGATAAGCAAAATATTTGTGGCCATGCTGCATGACCAAATGATCGCGTTGCGCTTCTTGATAATCAGAACGTACCATTTCAGTGACAAGTTCCATGAAAGAAGTTTTAGGAACCCAGCCTAGTTTGTTTTTGGCTTTAGTAGGATCACCTAAAAGCGTCTCAACTTCAGACGGTCTGAAATAACGCGGATCGACTTCAATGATGCAGTGACCGGATTTTTTATCATAACCTTTTTCATTTTCATCTTTGCCGCGCCATTCAATGTCAATGCCAAGCTCTGCCGCTGCAAGTGTTGCAAATTCTCGCACAGAATGTTGTTCCCCTGTAGCGATTACAAAATCTTCAGCCTGCTCTTGTTGCAACATGAGCCATTGCATTTCAATATAATCACGTGCATGTCCCCAGTCGCGTAATGCTGAGAGATTACCTAAAAATAATCTGTCCTGCAGTCCCATCTTGATTCGTGCTAAACCGCGAGTAATTTTACGTGTAACGAAGGTTTCGCCGCGAATGGGTGATTCGTGATTGAATAAAATTCCATTGCACGCATACATACCATAGGCTTCGCGATAATTAATCGTGATCCAGTACGCGTAGAGTTTAGCGACAGCGTAAGGTGAGCGTGGATAAAAGGGTGTCGTTTCTTTTTGTGGAGTTTCTTGTACCAATCCATAGAGTTCTGAGCTTGATGCTTGATAGAAGCGAGTTTTTTTGCCCAAATCTAAAATGCGAATCGCTTCAAGTACGCGAAGCGCGCCTAACGCATCGGAATTTGCTGTGTATTCTGGTTCTTCAAATGAAACTGCGACATGACTTTGTGCGGCTAAATTATAAATTTCATCAGGTTGTACTTGTTGGATCACGCGCGTCAAACTGCTGGAGTCAGTTAGATCACCATAATGTAAGAATAATCGGCAATCTTTTTCATGCGGGTCTTGATAGAGGTGATCAATTCTGTCGGTATTAAATAACGAAGTACGACGTCTAATACCATGAACTTCATAACCTTTATTTAAGAGAAACTCGGCAAGATATGCACCGTCTTGTCCTGTGATACCTGTGATTAATGCAACTTTCTTTTTCATTGAAACTCCGTATGACTTTTTTTTAATTACTAAAATTCTGGTTGCTAGAAAAACTATTTCTCCGCTGCTCTTGGCGGCGCGTCATTGCGAGCGTGAGCGAAGCAACCCAGGTTTTATTGTCCCTTAATAAGTTCATAAATCTAAACTGAAGGTTAGAGTTTATGCTTTCTTTACTATGCAAAGTCAATAAAACCTGGATTGCTTCGCTCGCGCTCGCAATGACGAGATTGAAGTCACCCATGGCGGCGTCATTGCGAGCGTGAGCGAAGCAACCCAGGCTCTATCGTCACTTAATAAGTTCATAAATCTAAACTGAAGGTTAGAGTTATGTTTTTTCTACTTTGCAAAGACAATAAAACCTGGATTGCTTCGCTCGCACTCGCAATGACGAGAATTAAGTCACCCGCCCATAAATATCTTCAAATCTCACAATGTCATCTTCACCCAAATACGCACCACTCTGTACTTCAACAATGACCAAATCAATTTTGCCCGGATTTTCTAATCGATGCTGATGTCCCGATGGAATGAAAGTGGATTCATTTGCATTCACCAGAAATTGGCGTTCGCCATTCACAACTTTTGCAGTGCCACTGACGACAATCCAATGTTCACTGCGATGGTAATGCATTTGCAGTGATAAAGAAGCGCCTGGCTTGACCTTGATTCGTTTCATTTTAAAATTTTCACCTTCGTCAAGCACAGTATAAGAACCCCACGGACGGTGGACTTCTCTGTGTACCTTAACGACTTCATGGCCTTTTTGTTTTAACTGCTGCACAATAAATTTAACATCTTGAACGCGATTGCGGTCAGCAACCAATAACGCATCTGGCAGGTCAACAATGACTAAATTGTCGATACCAATTGTACCAATCATGCGACCATCACCGTGAATGTAGCAATTGCTGGTTTCATGCAAAACACCGTTGCCAATCATTCGGTTGCCACAGCTGTCAGGTTCCACGAGTTCGCTAAGTGCGTTCCAGGAACCAATGTCACTCCACCCAAAATCACAGGTCACAGCAGCAACGCGATTTGATTTTTCCATCAAAGAATAGTCAATTGAAATATCCGGTGCACGATCAAAAGAATGATTGTCCAGTTCAATATAATTACTTGCTGCTTTTTGAGTCAGCTGTGATATCAGCAATGATTCTTTGACGGACTCTAACACATCAGGCGCATGAGCGCTCATTTCAGCAAGGAATGTTTCAATGCTGAAGCAAAACATGCCTGAATTCCAGAAATGCCGTCCGGAATCTACATATTCTTGTGCAAGTTTTGCGTTAGGTTTTTCAACAAAACGCATGACGCGGTGCGTGGATACTTCTGAGTTTTTAATATCTAGCAAGCGGCTGCTTGAGTCAATTTCAAGATAACCATAACCCGTCTCGGGCAAATTGGGTTTTACCCCAAACGTCACCAAATAACCAGCCTGTGCTAATTGCACAGCTTGATTGACTGCTTCAGCAAATCCCGCTTGGTTTTGAACCAAGTGATCAGCTGGCAGTACTAGCAGCACGGCTTTGTGGTCATAGGAATTGGCCAAATGTAAAGCAGCGGCAGCAATAGCAGGTGCAGTGTTACGACCATTGGGTTCGAGAATATAAGATGTTTTGATCGATGGATTAATGGCGCGATACTCATCTTGAGTATGAAAAAATACTTCGCGATTAGTGACTGTCAAAATTTCTTCTACGTTCTGGGTTGTGCCAGCGCGAATAAAAGTTTTCTGTAAAAGGCTTTGCCCGTCAGGTAATTTAATAAAAGGTTTAGGATGTGCTTCACGCGATAGAGGCCACAAACGGCTACCGACACCGCCAGAGATAATGACTGGAATTACAGCTTCGCGTCCTTTTTTCATAAATTCTAGGCATCCTTTGTGAATGATTTAAAAACCGCCATTTATACCATGTTTTTACGAAGCGGCACAGTGCTTTTTTCCTCAAAAATCGCGTATTTTCTCGTCAATGTAGTGCTTAATTTTGTCACGAAATATTTCAGGCGAAAATCCTGCTGCATTTGCGATGCAGTTATCTAAGGTGAATTGTTCGCGGTTTTTTTCAAATGCACCAACTGCTTGTTTAATGTCATTTATTTCTTGTTTTTGAAAAAATAAACCTGTGGGTTCAGTCTTATCAAGGCCGCGTACCGTTTCTAGGGCGCCGCCTTTAGCGTAAGCAATAACAGGCGTGCCACAGGATTGTGCTTCCAGCGGGACTAAACCGAAATCTTCTTCAGCGGCAAAAATCAAAGCATTTGCTCGCTGCATATAATTCACTAGGCTAGCCGTAGGCTGAAATCCAAGAATTTCTATATTGCTGGCCGCCTTTGCTTTTACTTTGGACATTTCAGGTCCATCGCCAATCACTATTAGTTTTTTGTCGGGCATGGCAGCAAAACTTTCAACGATTAAATCCATTTTTTTATAAGGCACTAACCGAGACACTGCCAGATAAAAATTCTCTTTTTTTGCGTTAGGGGTGAAGAGATGCGTATTGACGGGTGGGTAAATCACATCGGCTTTACGTCGATATGTTTTCCAAATCCGCTGGGCAATAAAATCCGAGTTGGCAATAAAATGATCAACACCATTCGCCGTGCGCTGGTCCCAGATTCGCATTTTATGTAACAAACGTTTGGCAAAATAACCTTTGACGCCGCGATCTAATCCGGTTTCTTTCAAATATTGATGTTGTAAATCCCAGGCATAACGCATAGGTGAGTGTACATAGCTGATATGCAATTGATTAGGCCCAGTGATCACACCTTTGGCAACAGCATGCGAACTCGAAATGACTAAGTCATAGGCAGACATATCTAATTGTTCGATGGCGAGCGGCATCCAATTGAGAAAGAGACGATAATGTTTTTTAGCAAAAGGAAAATGCTGAATGAAGGTGGTTTTGACTGGTTTATTTTGTAGAAATTCACGATCTTTTGGTTCTAAAAAATCAATCACTGCGAACAAATCCGCTTGCGGAAAGCATCGCAACAACTCTTCTAAAAACCGCTCGGCGCCGGCATAAGCGATTAACCAGTCACATACTATTGCAATTTTCATTGATCGCTCGCAGTTGATTTTTCAATAATCACGATAGGTCTTGTTCTGACCTGACTATAAATTCTGGCAAGGTATTCGCCGATAATGCCTAAAAAAAATGAATTTAGACAGAGGGAAAATAACATCAATATCGTCAATGTCGTAAAACCCGCTGGCCAGTGGAGATGATAAACTAAACGGCACATTACATAACCAATGATACCAAGCAGCGTAAACAAAGAGACAACAACCCCCGTAAAAGTTGCAAATCTAAGCGGGACGATGGATTGACTGATAATACCATCGACAGCAAGCATGACGAGTGCTGGAAAATTAAATTTGCTTTTACCAAGAGTGCGTTCTCGACGCTCATATAAAATACCGGTTTGTTTAAAACCAAAATTCGACATAATGCCGCGAAGGTAAGGATTATAATCGTTTATTTCACCCATCAAATCGATAATACGTCGATCGACCAAACGAAAATCGCCCGCATCGAGTGGTAAATGATCTTCACTCAAAAAATTAATCAGACGATAAAAAAGTTTTCTGGAAGCTTCGAGTATTTTAGGTTCGTCGCGTTTTTTTCTGACGCCGTAAACTACTTTATAACCTTCTTCCCATTTAGCGAGGAACTCGGTGACAAGCTCTGGTGGGTCTTGTAAATCACAATCAAAAATAATGGCGGCTTCACCTTTTGTTTTGGATAAGCCCGCGTAAATTGATTTTTGATAACCGAAATTTTTAGAAAAAGAGTAGCAGGTTAATCGACTATCTTTTTTAGCAATATCTTTCAGGAGGTCATAAGATGTGTCTATGCTGCAATTGTCAGTGAAAACAAATTCAAAATCATAAGCTGGATTGTCAGTTGCTATTTTGCATAATGCTTCATAACAAGTTTTGATATTGGGGGCTTCATTATAAACGGGCACAGCGATTGATATCAGTTTTTTTGACATAAATATACCTTCAAATTTGTTGTAGGGTCGAACCTATATGTTCGCCCCAACGAGAGAGCGCGACTAAACAGAGTTTAATCTATTCAATCCTTCTTCTGGGCACACTTCAGGTTTCCATTGGGGTAAGATTTTTCCAATATAAGGCGTCATCACTTGTCTTTTGCGATAGGGTAACGCGCCCCAATTGATCTCAACCCGTTGTTGTGAAATTTTTAAGTATAGCTCAACCCATTCTTTTAATGGTCGCAATTGCTCTGTCGAGACATGATAGCGATTATGGAAGCCTTCAGTATCATTTTGCGAATTATCCAGCATTTGTTTTGCTAAAGAGTAGGCGTTTATTACATCATCAATATAGACCAGATCTAACAATTGCTGGCCTTCGGTCATGTTTAATGGTTTCGAATATCTTGCTGCGTCATCTAATAATTGAAATATTTTTTTGCGTGGATCATTGGGACCATACACATCAAACAATTTAAGTGTAATCACGCGAAAGTTATGTGCTTGTACATAATACTCAAAAATCGATTCAAATGCTTGTTTGGTGGCAGCGTATAAACAAACTGGATTATAGTTTTCGGTAGAAAAATGTTGCCAATAAGTGCCTGTATTTATAAAACGTCGACAACCTAGTTTGCGCATGATTTCTAACAAATAGGTGCCAAGTTGTAAGTTGGCATTCAACATCGTATCAATATTTTCATCGGTGGTATCGTAGCTAGTAATCGATGCTAAATGAATTACGGTTTGAATATTTTTAGTGTCTAACAGCGAGGAAAGAGAACGAAACGTTCCATCGTATAAATGTGTTCTGATCGGAATATTTTGATTAGAAAAAAATGCGCTGTCTGAAGAGGCTCTCATCACCGCATGCACTTCAAACCCGGCCAGATGAAAATATCTAGCCAGGTTTCTACCGATGTATCCGGTTGCTCCTGTGATCAGAACCGCATTTTTCATTGTTGTTTGCCTGATTGATCGATTGGTTTTTTGCGCTGCCAGGCGACTTGCAGTCCATCGAAATCACTTTTGTTAATTGTTTTGGGAACCCAGACTTTTTCGCCATCAAAAAATACAATCCAAACATCTTTGTAGGCTACAGGTTTATCGTTACCTAAGGGTGCTGCATTCACGATGCCTTTATTATCTGGGCCAAAACCGACTTTCCAATATTTTGTAAAGGCTTTGTCAGGGTATGTTGCAATTGCGCGCACAATAGCATTTTTTCGATGCAACATGGTTTTTCCATAATTCGGAATCACGAGACAAATCGTGTTGATGTCATGCGTTGGAGTAGGGTCTACTATCTTCAGCAGAAAATAATGACGATCTGTATCGGATGGAATTGCAATCTTTTGCAAACCTTCTGTTAGCACAGCTTCATAATGCGTTCTTAGAACCAGACGATGATTGTAATTCAAGCCACCGGTAACAGCACAGGCGCCAAGTAGAGCAGCAATGCCCAGATTCCATTTTTGGAAACCTTGTTTATTTTTTATGGGCAACAGATTGGCAACAAAAAAGATAATACTGATATACAGTAAAGGCTGCCAAATTTGCTGCACCATCAAAGAGCGTGAGCCAGGTGACCAAATTGTTGTGGTTGATTCAACTAAAATAGTGGGTAATGCGATAGCTAATAATATCGCTATAGCCCAACCGATAGGGGCTTGAATTCCATCAAACAAATTACGTTTTGCAGCTTGATAAAAAACAAAAATAAAGCCCAAAAATGCAACGACAAATATTCCAGCGATAGTCCAACTAGACCAATCGTGTAATGAAAAATTAAACAGAGATTTATAAGCTGAATGAAAGAAAAATAATCGTACGCTATCTAAAAATTGCGACGAGACCGTAGACCAATGTAAGGCATAAAACGTAGCGCCATTTCTGTTGACGGTGTACCAGATACAATTAAATAGAATAAACAGGATGAGAAAAAAACTGACGTCTTTTGTAGTGGATTTAAAACGAGTTTTGAATGTTTCACTGTCAGCGTGTCGAAATAATCCTAAAAACCCAATCGCGATAATAGCACCACATTGCAAGGTATAAGTTGCTATCGCAATAAAATAAAAGAGCATGGAGAGTGGTAAATCATATTTTGATAGGCGATTATTATCTAGATAACGACAATAAAAGAAAATCGATAATAAAGTCAGACCTAATGCGCCCAAAAAATTCCACATTATCTGTTCGTAATAAGCTGAAAAATTCCAAAATAAAACCACGAGTGCTACACAAAATGCAAACGTGCGACATTTGAATCGTCCAATACGATCAAGCAAAATAAACGTAATAATAGCAAGATACGGATCAATACATTTTCTGACGGCGTATAAACCCCATTCAAAGTGTTTAACGATGGGAGATACGACAATCCACCACCAAGGTGAAAATGGATTTCGATCATCCAGGTAGTGCCAAAAAAGATGCGCTATTTTTGCTCCATGGCCATCGTAAATAAAACCTATCCAATCACGGTCTTCGCCCATAGGCCAAACGTTAAAACCTAATTGAAAGCCGCAGAGTTGGAGAATTCCTAGGATTGCTAAATAAATTAACCATGTGATGATTAAGAGAGAAATTCCACGCGAAGTGGACAAGGGGTCGGGTGCGATTATCCCTGATGGTTTGTTCATTTAAAGCTCCGTAATCCATAATAAAAACTGGCAGAAAGGATAACGTATCAATGAGAAAATGTCAGCAAGTACAATGAATATGATCGGCTCGTCAGTAACTGGCAGTATGTCTAGGTAAAACTGGCTGCTTTATCTAGCATTTTGTATGAATAAGAGATGAATTGATTGTAGTGGGGATTAATGTGTACTATAGCTCTCACTAATGACTTTGTGTTTCATAAACACATCCCTAAATCGATGACTTCTTCTTATAAACAAAGGTTTTTTCGCATGCAAAAAAAATCAACATATTCTGTATCAGGCTGGATCTGCTATGGAGTGGTTTTCTTCTTCCTCAGCTGGATATTGTTAAATATTTTTTTTGGAGAGCATATTCCTGTAGATAATGGTAATGGATGGGACGGTTCAACTTATGCAAATATCACGGTAGATTTTTATAATTTTGTTTTTCGCCATAGATTAGATCAGTATACTTTACAGCGAATTTTGCCCGCGGGAATTGTTTATTCTGTATACAAGTTGGTTAATTTACCTATTGAACGTTCGCAAATTGCATTGGCATTTTCATTATACAATTTTATAGTGGTGACCGTATCGATTGTACTGTGGAATCAAATCTGTAAATTATCCAATTGGTCAAACAAAGCTTGGTTACTTGGGTTTTCCGCAATTTTCTTGAATTTCGCGCAATTAAAATGGATGACGTACTATCCTGTATTAACAGATACCACGGCATTATTTTTAAGTATTCTTACTCTATATTGTTTTGTGTTAAAAAAAGATTATCTCATTCTTATTGTCGGTATCGTTGCTTCATTTGCGTTTCCTACCCAATTTTTTTTGAATATAACTCTATTTTTATTTACAGCAGCAAACCGAAAAGAAACGGCTGTTAGGGTTTATCCACGGGTGAGTATTTTGCTTGCCGTATTTTGTGCATCGTGCATCACTGGATTATTGTTTGTTATTTATTCGCGTTTTGGTTTTCAAGTGACGGGTGGTAATTATAAAATGCCTGTTCTTTTGCTTAGTCTCATGAGCGTTTTTACCTATTTATGCTATACCTTAAGACCCTTGATGATTCAGGGGTTTATGAGTTTGACTAGACTTACAATAGTTAGGACGGTTCTCGTCATTATAGTGAGCATCGCCATTAGATATATTATTAATCTGCTTTCAGATGGAACTAGTCATCTTACACTCTTTCAATTTTCATTATATTTGACCGCCGAAGCATTAGCATATCCATTTAATTTTCTGTTTAGTCAGATACTCTACTTTGGTCCAATGTTGATATTAGCAGGGCTTTATTGGCGACAGATTTGTGCTGAATCGCTAGTTAAAAATACTGGGTTATCCATTTTAGTTGCAATGGGTGTTGTGCTATTACTGGATTCTGAGGCGAGACAAACAATAAACTTTTTACCCTTTATGGTATTTGTCACGGTCAATATGCTGAATAAAAAAAATATATCCTGGAAATTTGTTACTGTGTTTGTTGTTATGTCTCTTGTCATTTCTAAAGCATGGCTGACTATCAATCATGGCGTATGGCCAGAATTGACTCCGCAGTTAGCTAAAATGCCATTGGAATTTCCTTTGCAATGGTTTTTTATGAACGTGGGTCCTTGGGTTTCGCATACTATGTATATTGTTCATGCTCTTGTAGTCGCTGTCTCGTTTATTATTTTACTTAGTTTAATAAAAGAGAAAAGGGTCGCTTAGGGTCTATTGACAATTGAATATTAAAAACCTCGATCTATAAATAAAGAATTTTTTCGTGAGTGGACATAAAAATCTGTCATTCCCACCTTCGCGGGAATGACAGATTTTTATAATTGCTATCCAGCGAATCTAGAATGCTCTAGGTTGTTGACAGCATTCACTATCAATTGCCAGCAGCCTCTAACATTTTACCGCACTTAACTCCTGCACAAACACATCAAACGA
>JBDTIZ010000059.1:0-7731 GCA_039936115.1 Gammaproteobacteria bacterium | reverse complement strand
TCTATTAGCAGCAAAAATGAACCGGTGCCCTCGAAAATGTTTGGGGTACAAAACGCCTCAAGAAGTGTTTATACAGCAGTACAAAAATGACTGTCGCATTTGGGACTAAAATCCGCCATGTCGACATTAGCGTAACGCGTTGATTTTTAGTGTGCTTGGAGCTGATGTGTCACAGCTGGGCGGCTTCGGTAATAGTTGTTCTAGCCCATTCGGTTTGTTCATATTTTAGCCTGCCTTAAGAAAACCTTAATGTTTGACTAGTAACATAACAAAAAATTTATCAAATCTTTACTTACAGTACAAAGCAGAGGCTAAAATGCGAATTCGTCCAATAAATCAAGTACATGTCGCAAATTTCGAAGAAAAAGTTGAAGCGGAAGTCGATTTTTTTAGCATGATAGATGCAAATCCCATGGCAAGTTTAAAAATGGTTAGACATCACCGAAAACGCATTGGTGAATTAGATAGCTATACCATCCCTCATGCCATTGTAGAAATCATGCAGTCATTTGGAATTCATAATGTATATGGTGTATTGGCTCAGCAGGGTGGTAATGCCACTTTATTAGATTCCATTCGAACGGAATTTGGAAAAATCCCTACTGGTTTCATTGTGTGTGCCTATGCCACTCCAGGTGACATGCAAGCACAACATGCCAATATGGTATTAATTGATGTGAAAGGCCAAACTATTTATGTGGTCGATCCAATGGGTGATATTGCGGGCGCACAAACTCAAACCGTGACTGCCGTGCGAAATCAATTAACACTTTCTGCTGGATCTCCGTTTAAAGGATTTGAAGTAGTGACACCTGGTAAAGACGCTAAAACACAACAACGTTTAGTGTCTTCCGCGACAGGACAACTAGGTTTTGTGAGTGATAAAGACAGCAAAGATTGTGGAATCTACAATATTGCGACTGCCTGCGGCGCTATTTTGCATCTTTCTCATCAGCGCAAAGTCCTTAAGCCAAATGTGAAACCACTCGAATTGATCGATATTCGCCAAGGTACAGGAATAAAACCACTGACAGATATACAGCGTGATAGACTACTTGGAGTCATCTTGTATGCAATGAACAGACATCATGAACAATATGCAACATTGTATGCACCCAATCTCACTCTGAATAAACCAGCGCCACAACCAGAAAAAAAACAGGAAGTTAAACAAGAACTTCAACAACCAAAAGCTAAAGAAGCACCAAAAATGCAATGTGCGTTAGAAGTTTATCAACATCCTTATGATAAAACTAAAATGCTTGTTTACCCTAACGCCTCAATGCCAGTTCATCCTGGGTCAATAGTTGCCGCAGAAAAAATAAATGTGGTCTACATAAACGATGTCAGCGGTAGCATGAACGAGCCATTCCCCAATGACCGATCTAAAACAAGAATAGATGTGATGAAAGAATCCATCACGTTACCCATGATGACAAGTCAATTGAGAAAGTTTCCTGGTAGTACATTTAGCGTAATTTGTTTTGATGGTACCCCTACAGTCCTTTTTCAAGGAGAGAAAGTATTATCTGAAGATAATAAAAGAAAATATCGTGCTTTCAATAGCGGTGGTGGTACAGATATTTTTAAAGCGATTCAGAAAGCATTAGACATTACACCGAAATCACGCGACATCCGCACAGTATTTTTTCTCTTAACAGATGGCGAAGATGGTTCTGCACGTACGGATCTTGCTCCATTTGAAAGTATTAGCGGAAACGCACAGAGACAAAGCGAGTTGTCAAAGCATTACGCTAAACAATTAGGCATTCCCTACCCGAACATTTATACGGCAGGCATGAGTATTGCATCATCAGCCTCATATCTGGAAACTCTTTCTGCGGGTTCCGGTGTCAGTGTAAAATTTTATTACTCAGGCTTAAATGCAAGTAATTCAAATAACGCTGACAAATTAATTGATTCAATCGGTCAAGCACGCACCAGTGAAGAAGTCGTAATTAGCACTAGCATTGAAGGCAGTTCTCGTGAAGACTGGAATGATGCACTCGGTAATATTGGTTTAACTCCTGAACCACAAGGTCATATTCACGAACTTTCGATTGCCTATGCTAATCAAAAATTCACTCTTAAATACAATAATAAAGTAGTACAAGAAGGAATAATACCCGCTGAACTTAAACCACTTGATGATCATGTATTTAAGATTTTTGCTGCGATTATGTTAGATCAGTTTATTCAAGAAGATACTTCCGGAAAACTCAAAGGCCGACGCTTCGAGAGAAAATTAAATATATTAAATAAAATATTTTCTAAATTACGCAAGATGCCTGAGACAGGCACATTGCAAAACGCTTTCCGCATGTGTTTCGAAAAAATTGAAGTAAATGTGGAGAATCATGACAACATCATAGGCCATGGCGTTACAGCTCAAGATGATGACGATTCGCGTTGCATGAGCTCGGCAATGAGTAATGTTGTTCCCACGAGTACGACACAGCATTCATCTTCTAGTAATGGGCCAGCAACTTCCAGCTCTAATTATAGCGCTCATAGTATGGCTGCTATGGGAAGAAATAATAATAACCGCCTATTAAGAACTAATCGAATTATGATTACGCACAAAATGGATTTTGGTAAGAAGCTCGATAAAGTTGTGATTTCTGTGGATGCAGATCCTGCATTACGCGAAGGTGTTATATTAAATACCAACCAAGAGTTACCGCTGCCTGATGGATTTAAAAATCTCCTCGGTATCCCAGTGCCTGAAATATTAACTCGTCTGGCAGATACCATCGCTAAATTTAATACAAAATTGGATATCGAAAAAAGCGTAAAAGAAGTCGTGAAGGCCTATCAAATCAGTCATCCAAACAACATCGATGAATTGGAAGATGGGACTAAAATAACAAGTGTGCCGTTAGTTCTCTTTAAAGAAAAAGGCGCTATGCTTTGTCGTCACCTTAACTTACTGATTGCGCATTGGGCGGGACTCATTAAGCAAAATGGTCATCTTGCTAAAGCTAAAATTAATCTTCATCGTAGAAGTGGCAGTAATACTAGCGCGCATGCTTTTGCAACAGTATATATTGATCCATCTGAAATTTATCTCGTTGATGCCACCGAACCTGGATGCAAAGTCTTTAATCTCGCTAATAAAGCGCAGCTAAAAGAGATTTATGAAAATTATATTAAACGTGGTCTTGGCGGCGTATTAGATGGACTCTTACTGAGATACAACAAAGATATTTATGACTATTGCGTTACACGTAGCCGTGGCAATGGAGTAGAGTTAGATAAACTCTTACGTCAGTATACGATTGAGACGCCAGACACTGCGCTTGATGATTTCGATGCACCGTTACCCGAAGCCCTAATGAAAGTAGCAACTAAATTAATTGATGCAAATGATCAATTAGAACAAGACTTCGTGAATAAAAATTTGATCTGTCCTATTACTCAAGAACTGATTCGTGATCCTGTTTTCATTACCAATCGATTTGGTATATTTTACGAAAGAGCAGCTCTTACTGCATGGTTCGTAAAAGCTAAAAAACGCACCATACCATTAACGAATGAAGTGTTGAAAGCTAATGAAGGAATCGAAACTGCCTCACCTAGCGTAAAGCACGAGATAGTACATACCTTAAAGACGTACGGACACCAATGGTTACCGGAAAATGATGCCGGCAATAATATGGATGATTCAGAAGATCCTGTTATCTTATCTCAACGCATGGAACAAAAGGCTTGCCAGCGTAAAATAGAAATTTATTTACTACAATTAGCCGCATCACCTGACTCTGTTTTAGAGCAACCTGAATTTATTAATCTGCCTCAAGATGAACAACTGCGCTTAAATGATGTGATTCAGTCATCTGCTGTGTTAATTAATCAAGTCATGGCAGAATTTAATAAGATGGCAGAAGAGAGCCAATTAGAAGTGGATCCAGAGCATAGATATTATCTTGCTCAAGTTGTCATGCACTATGCTCAGGCAAGTTCATTATTGCCATTAACAGGAGTAGCACCTGGAAGTTTATTAACAGGACATTTAATTAAAACTATAGAATTATACGATAAACATCTTGCCACATATCAGATGCCATTGTTGCGAAAATTAATTGCCAATATGCATGGTATTTATTCCTATTATGGCGGAAAGGAAAAAGCGATAGATGCTGCACTTGTCATCGATCCATCTAATGCAGCTGCCTTAGCGAATAAAGCTAGTAACGCAGTTCGTGATAATAAACTTGATCAAGCAAAATTAATTTTTACACAAATTAAAGTTGATGACTTAACTTATCTACCGATAGCAAAAGCTTATTATTATGCCGCACGTTCGTACTGTCTTCGCAAATCTAATGAATGGGCTGAAGCAGAACAAGCATGTACAGCTGCATTGGACGCTAATGCGGAGCAAAAAGTTGGGTCATCTTCACAGGTCGAAGCTGCTTTAGGTCATAAGACTATTCCACTCAATAAAGCTAATCTTATGAAGCAAGGGATACCACTTCCACTCTATATGTATACTTCACGTGCTGAAGCTCGTATCGAACAAGGCAAAGTTGAATTAGCAGGACAAGATATTACTGCTGCTTTTGGAAAGGACCCGCAGGAAATTTTGAAAAAATTTAATAACCTGGCGGTATGTATTTACAAACGTGCAATCTATTATCAGACGCATAACGAATTTCAACTTGCACTAAATGATTATAGTACAGCCATTCTCGGCATTCCCGTTGAGAATGATAATCAAATCATGCAAACCTACAAAATAAATTCAGTCTTCAATCGCTATCATCTGTTGTTGGAAAAATTTCCTTCCGCAGAGAACATTCAAGATTGTCTGAAAGAGCTGCTAGAGATGATAACGTTATTTGATCAGAGAAAAGTTCAAATACCAGATGCGATCTTTTCGCACATAAAAACAGTCATAGAATTATATAAACAAGGATTTAATTCTGCTCGAACGGTAGAAGATCAGAATAACATGCTCAGCTGGGCTATGCGTTTTGCTGAGAATCTTGCACGGATGCAACCGGAAAATGCTGACGCTTCTCGTTATTTGATGATGCTCTTGTGGCAACGCGGGGCAAGTGCTGATGAAATATCCAAAAAAGTCAAGATTAAAAAGATTTCTCCGACTTTAGATGAAGAAGCTGAATATGTTGAAAGCAAAGAAGATCCCACCAGAACTCAAAATGATGTCATACTCATGAATAGAATTGGTTTTCATTACTTTGAGAAAAGCGATACAACATCTGAAGAAGATGCAGAGTCTGAAGACATTATAATCGCAAAACAATATTTTGAAGCTGCTGAAAAACATGCTGTCACTGAATCTATCGAGCAGGTACTTGCGATGATTGGTCAAGGTATGATGCAGCTTAAACAAAATCGATTTGCCTATGAACAAATGAAACGAGATGCGAACGGCGATAATAAGTATTTGATGTCAATGGCAGGCGAGTTAGTCGGGTCTACAAAAGCCGCCATGCAGTATCTTACTAAGGCAATTGAAATCTCTGAAAAATATATGGCACAAGATTATCAATACGAGCAATTATATGTATTAGCCAATGATAGAAGAGGTGCTGCTCATTCATTCAGAGCGTCTTTTGAGCCTAATCCTGGTAATTTAAAAGTTTTAGCGGTGAGAACAAAAGCAGATTTGGGCAATGCTGCTAGTCATAAAGGCGTTTTATCTAGAAATACGATGGTGCCGAAACGTTTATATGATCCAGCATTATTGACTTCTGGCATAACCTCTCTTGGTTTGATGTCAGCGCCGCGTACAGCGGTGGCGACACAACAACCTATCACACTAGGAGCGGAGCAAACACTAATACAACGACCAATATAATCTATGGACAGAAGACCCACTTTTTTAAAAAGCCAAAACTGGGGTCAGCAATGGGCACTGTTGCAAAAAATCTGTTTCTGCTAACCTTGTTAACTTGTTGTTATAATCGAGACAGATATCCATGGCGAATAAACAATACAAAGACAAATTAAAACCATTTAAATGGAAGCATGCAGTTGGTGAAGTTATTCTTTGGCAATATGAGAGTTACCCAGTAGCTTTTTGAAGAATCGCTTCGCGGCTTTTTTATTTCGGTTTTTGCTTAACATCCAATCTAGGGTGCTGCCTTCTTTATCAGTTGATCCAAGAGTCATTAACGTTGATAAGAGCCCAACTTTTCTACCCGCACTCAGTGAGGTGCAAGCATTCAATGAAGCGCCGAAGAAAACAAAACTACCTGCCATAAAATATTTAAATAACAGGATGGAAAACGATCACAAATCCACGAAATCTAAATCACGCTATCGCCAGTGGTATCAGTCATTCTCAACTGCACGAAACACTCTTGATGGTATTGAGACAATGCGCATGATACAAAAGGGACAAGTGCGTTATGTTGGGAAAGATGTGGTTAAGCAGAATAGCTTCGTCCGTAGTTTATTTGGATTGGCGGCTTAGTTTGCTGGAAGTCGGTGGGATTTTATTAATAGATAGAATAATTTTTAAAAATATAGATGCCCGTTTAATTCTACATGACTTACAAAATAATGGTTATCATGTAACAGGTCATCCGGTAGGAGATAATATTTATGGTTTTACTATCCAAAAATTAACTGCGGATCAGCAATTGCATTTTCCGTTACGCATTAACATTGTGGATAAAAAAATATATTATGAAATGCTACCGGTTATCAAAAAAAAGAACTGCTTAGGCACGCTCTTATTAGAAAAAATACCCGCCGTTTTAAGCGCAATGAACCTTCCATTTACTTCTATACCTTATCCCAGATTAAAATTGAAAGACTACTTAGCAGACGATGAAGAGAGCAGCTTTTCAGCGGTCATATTTACCTGTAAATTTTCAGTGGATCTTCTAAAATATTATTACACTACTCTTACTGAAGACCTCGCTTACGAAATAGCCAAACGAGATAAATCTAAACAGAGCGTGTGGTCTACCCTGTATTTATTTGCTAAAAAAGCTCAGGGAGAACAATTGCATCTTCCTATTCAATCTAATACCCGCGTTTTACGCTAGAGTTAATTAAAAAAAGAGCCTGAGAAACCTGTATTAGAATCTGGCACTCCTGTTTTACAGAGAAGCTCATCGCGCTAGCAACGATAATACTGTAATTTTATCGTCACATAGATTATATTTGGCAGCGCGCTGTATAGATTTTATGGAGTTTTATTTAAAAGGAATTGAGATGTTTATTTCAAAAAGAGTTTTTTTAAGTGTTAACTTAGCAAGTATACTATTGTGTCATTCGATGGTTGGCTATTCTGCAACTATACCACACTCCAAAAAAACAGATGACACACAACTTCCTGTTAAACCTGCAAATGAATCAGCTATAAATAAATCTTCTTTTTATATTGATTTTTTATATATTAAACCCGCCAGTGACAACTTAAAATATGCAACGTTTGTTTCCGGGACGCAGCCTTATTTTCAAAGCTGGCATTATCAAGAAATTACACCAAATTATCATCCTGCTATTGAATTAGGCTTAAATTATGCTATTCCAGATACATTATATAGCGCAGGAGCGAGTTGGACGTATTTAAATTCAAATGACTCTTCTTCTAAAAATGCTTCTACCAATACAGATTTAAGCACTGTCGAGTTCGTCGGACCTCCTTATGAGATGAGCCCGCCTGTGTTTGGAATAAAAAGTGTCAATAGTAGAGTTAATTTTAATTACAATAATATTCTATTAAATATTGGAAAATTAACCGAGTAT
>JBDTIZ010000058.1:0-19455 GCA_039936115.1 Gammaproteobacteria bacterium | reverse complement strand
GAGGTAATCGCATCAATCAGTGCCCCTAATGCGCGCTCTGCAGCAGCCTTAGTTACCTCTGCCTTATCTGCAATAAGTTCAACAAGCTCTGCTCTATTCATTATACCCTCTACTTCTTTCTATCCGTGGTTAAAAAAACTACCTTACCTAAGTACTCTATTCCTTAGCCTTTAAAAGTCTTTTTTTACAGGCTTAATTGAGATGTGATTTATACCAATTGGGGGAAACATGTGTCAAGCAATGTCTTACAAGTTTCTCATAATTTTTTATAATTTATTTATTGCATTCCTATTTTTGTAAAAAAGTAATACTGAAACCTGCAAAAGCTAGGGCTTTTGCTTTTTTGGTGCTGTAATTATTATCAAAATAGCTGCCATGCCCGCGAAGGCTAGCATCCGGGTTTTTATCAACTATATGAGCTATGAAGTCTAACGCTGGCATGACAAAAGCAAGGGGCAAACCACATAGTTCGCCCCTACGATATCAAAAGCATTACAATAGATTAATGCGTTCGAGCTCGGTCCCCTTTACGAAATTTCTTTTGACCGGTAATAATACCTTTCAGCTTTTTACCCTTACCTTTGCCGGGTAATCGGCTAGGATAGCCATTCAGAGCGTAAGTCAGGACTTCATCGATCCAACGCACTGGCTTGATATCTAAATCTTTTTTAATGTTATCTGGAATTTCTTTCAGATCTTTCACATTTTCAGCTGGAATGATCACACTCTTTATCCCACCGCGATGCGCTGCAAGCAGTTTTTCTTTGATACCGCCGACTGCTAGTACTTCTCCACGCAATGTGATTTCACCTGTCATAGCATATTCAGAACGCACAGGTATTTGTGTTATGACTGATACCAAGGCTGTACACATACTTATTCCGGCACTTGGTCCATCTTTTGGTGTTGCACCTTCTGGAACGTGAATATGAATGTCATGCTTATCAAAAAAGTCTTTATGGATCCCTAATAAGGGTGCACGTGAACGTACAACAGTTAAGGCAGCTTGTATGGATTCTTGCATTACACCACCTAGCTGTCCTGTGTAAGTTGTTTTGCCCTTACCTGGCAAGGTAACCGCTTCAATTTCTAACAACTCACCACCCACTTCGGTCCATGCAAGACCTTTGACTTGTCCAACTTGATCTTTTTCAGCAGCAACATCATGACGATAACGTCGTACGCCTAAATATTGTTCTAGATCGGCAACTTCAATACGTTTTTTCTTCGCTTTGGCTTTGACTTTAGCTTTGACTTTAGCTTTGGTTTTTACTTGCAGTAAAATTTCTTTTACAACTTTGCGGAAAATTTTAGAAATTTCTCGTTCTAAATTACGCACACCTGCTTCACGTGTATAATGCTGCACAATGTATCGCACTGTATCGAGTGGAATTTCAATTTCAGTTGGTTTCAAACCATTCGCTTCCATTTGCTTAGGAATCAAATGACGTAAAGCAATGTGAATTTTTTCATCTTCCGTGTAACCAGGAATACGAATAATTTCCATACGATCGCGTAATGCGGGTGGAATTTCAAGCGTATTAGCTGTCGCGACAAACATCACATCGGATAAATCATAATCGACTTCTAGATAATGATCATTGAACGCATGATTTTGTTCTGGATCCAATACTTCAAGCAAAGCAGAAGCCGGATCACCACGAAAATCCATCGCCATTTTGTCGATTTCATCCAATAAGAAAAACGGATTTCTTACATCTGTTTTTGAAATCTTTTGAACGATTTTACCAGGCATCGCACCGATATAAGTTCGACGATGGCCTCTTATTTCAGCTTCATCTCTAATACCGCCCAGTGACATACGAACAAATTTTCGCCCTGTTGCATTTGCAATCGATTGACCTAAAGAGGTTTTACCCACACCCGGTGGGCCTACTAAACAGAGAATAGGACCTTTTAATTTTTTCACACGCTTGTTCACAGCAAGATATTCAAGAATTCTTTCTTTAACTTCTTTAAGTCCGTAGTGCTCTTCTTCAAGAATTCTTTCAGCTTCCGCGAGACTTACTGTGAGCTTGGATTTCTTTTTCCAAGGCAAAGCCAACATCCAATCTAAATAATTGCGTGAAACCGTTGCCTCTGCAGACATAGGTGACATCATTTTTAATTTATTTAATTCGTTTTGGCATTTTTCTTGTGCTTCTGGTGTTAGTCCAGATTTTTCGATTTTCTTTGCCAACGCTTCAAGTTCATTTGGCACTTCTTCCAATTCGCCTAATTCTTTTTGAATCGCCTTCATTTGTTCATTCAAATAATATTCGCGTTGTGTTTTTTCCATTTGACGTTTAACACGACCGCGAATTTTCTTTTCAACTTGCAAGAGATCAATTTCAGACTCCATCACACCAACAAGTTTTTCTAATCTCTTTGCTAAATCCAACACTTCAAGAATTTTTTGTTTTTCATCTAACTTCAAACTAAGATGCGCAGCAATAGTATCGGAAAGTCTGCTGCCATCTTCAATCGCTAAGACGGATGCTAAAATTTCAGTTGGGATTTTTCTGTTTAATTTTACATATTGCTCAAATTGCGATTTTAATGAGCGAATAAGAATTTCAATTTCACGCGATTCAACGTTAATATCATCGATAAATTCAACGTCTGCTAAAAAATAATCTTTGTTGCCAGTTAAAAAACGAGTTATTTTCGCGCGTTTCACACCTTCAATTAATACTTTAACGGTGCCATCGGGTAACTTGAGTAGCTGAAGTACAGTTGCTAGGGTACCAATATGATAAATACCTTCTTCGGTAGGCTGATCATCTGCGGCACTTCTTTGCGTTGCTACAAGAATTTGTTTATCTGCTGCCATTGCGATTTCAAGCGCTTTAATTGAACGTTCGCGGCCAACGAATAATGGTACAACCATGTAAGGGTATACAACCACATCACGCAAGGGTAGTACGGGGATTCCTAATAGTTTCAATTCATTTTTGTTTGCGGTCATATTTTAGCTCCTCTCTGCAATAGAGACTATGCAGGCGCTACACCTGTTTATGTGTAGCGGACTATTTTCCTGTCTATCAATATTAAGTATATGCGAGTTAAAGAAAGTTATCACTCAGAAGCCGCGAAAGCTTGCTCATTATTTTCATACATAATAATAGGCGGTGTTTCGCCTTTGATGCATGATTCATCAATAATGACCTTAGACACGTTAGTTAATGAAGGCAGATCGTACATAATATCTAAAAGTGCTTTTTCTAGGATAGAACGTAAGCCACGAGCACCGGTTTTCTTTTCAACGCAGCGTTCTGCAATCATATTTAATGCGGCATCGCGAAACTCTAAGGAAGCACCTTCCATCTCAAAAAGTTTACGATATTGTTTAGATAGCGCGTTTTTCGGCTCGGTTAAGATCTTAATTAGAGCATCTTTATCCAATTCTTCCAGTGTGGCAACAACAGGCAAGCGGCCGATTAATTCTGGAATTAAACCAAATTTGATCAAATCCGCAGGCTCAACTTCATGAAGTAGTTGATCGTTTGATTTAGAATCGTCTTTACTGTGAACTTCAGCTGAGAAACCAATACCTGATTTTTCAGAACGGTCACGGATAACTTTTTCTAATCCCGCGAAAGCGCCGCCACAGATAAAGAGAATATTTTTTGTATCTACTTGAATAAACTCTTGTTGTGGATGCTTTCGGCCACCTTGAGGTGGAACCGAGGCAACTGTGCCCTCGATCAATTTCAAGAGAGCTTGTTGTACGCCTTCTCCTGAGACATCTCGTGTGATCGATGGATTTTCGGATTTACGTGAGATTTTGTCAATTTCGTCAATGTAAACAATACCTGTTTGGGCTTTCGTTACATCATAGTCACATTTCTGTAAGAGTTTCTGGATAATATTTTCGACATCTTCACCGACATAACCCGCTTCAGTCAGCGTTGTGGCATCAGCAATCACAAAAGGTACGTTTAATAATCTTGCTAATGTTTCAGCTAACAAGGTTTTACCGCTACCGGTGGGCCCAACTAACAAAATATTGCTTTTATTTAGCTCTATCTCGCAGTCCTTCACTTTACTGCGTAACCGTTTGTAATGATTATAAACAGCAACAGCTAGGGTTTTTTTAGCAAATGACTGACCGACAACATATTCATTCAGAATTTTGCAAATTTCAGCAGGCGTGGGTAGCTTAAACGCCGCCTCATCAGTTGCTTGTGTATTTTGAGCCTCTTCTTGAATAATTTCATTGCATAGCGCAACACACTCATCGCAGACATAAACAGATGGGCCCGCAATCAGCTTGCGAACTTCATGTTGGCTTTTGCCGCAAAATGAGCAATGTAGTACTTTATCTTTATTCCCATTACTGGCCATAACAATACAACCTCTTTGTTTAACTTAACTCTTAATCAGATGGAGACGATTTTTAATAATTCAAGAGCTGTCTTGAATTAAGATGATTTTTCTTTATGTTTACCTTTGGCACGCTCTACCAAAATTTTATCTATTAAACAGTACTCAAGCGCTCTTTCAGGACTCATGAAATTATCTCGATCCGTATCTTTCGCGATGGTTTCTTCAGATTGTCCTGTATGGTGCGACAATATTTTATTTAAACGGGTGCGAATCTTTAATGTTTCTTCTGCATGAATAGCAATGTCAGAAGCTTGTCCTTGCACGCCACCTAAGGGTTGATGAATCATTACCCTAGCATTAGGCAGGCAAATACGCTTACCAGCTGCGCCGGCCGCTAATAATAAAGCGCCCATGCTAGCAGCTTGGCCCATGCACATCGTGCTTACATCTGGCTTAATAAACTGCATGGTGTCATAGATCGCAAGACCTGCTGTCACCACACCGCCTGGTGAATTGATATAAAGTGAAATATCTTTATCCGGGTTTTCTGACTCTAAAAATAATAACTGCGCAACAACCAGGTTAGATACCACGTCATCAATCGGGCCAACAATAAACACAACCCTGTCTTTTAATAATCTCGAAAAAATGTCAAAAGAGCGTTCCCCACGGGCTGTTTGCTCAATAACCATCGGAACAAGATTCGAATTAATCGTGTTAACTTCGCTTTTGCTCATTGCAATTTTCCTTGTTCATATTTAAAAGTAGAAGCACTTATGAAAAGTAATACCCCCTTTTTTCAAAGGGGATCAGACATACATCTTAATTACTGATAATCTCGTTATAGCTAACCATCTTATCAGTCACTTGTACTTGCTCTAACAGCTTTTCGATTACTTGATCTTCTAAAGTTTGCATTTCGATTTCAGCATAAGCACGTTTATTACTTGCATACCAATTCATTACTTCTGTTGGGTTTTCATAAGCAGAAGCCATTTTAGATAAATGCGCCATCACGCGTTCTTTATCCGCAGTGAGCTTGTTTTTCTTGACCACTTCAGCTACCAATAATCCTAGTGTCACATTGCGTTTAGCAGCTTCGTTAAAAGCAGACATTTCAGATTCGGAATGCGAATGATGCTCGCCATGATTGGGATGAACTTCATCATGGATACGGCTTGCTTCACGCTCGATCAATGCTTTTGGAATTTCCAGTGCATTTTGTGAAAGAAGCGTATCAAATACCTGGTTTTTTAATTTTGCAGTAATAACGCGGTCTAATTCTCGTTCCAGATTTTTTTTGATTTCAGCATGCAGCTCTTCAATCTTGCCGCTTTTGATGCCTAATTTCTTAACAAATCCTTCATCCATTTCTGGCAGTTCTGGTTCAGAGACACTAACTGCTTTGATGGTGAATTCAGCAACTTTACCCGCCACTTCTTTCGAAAAATAATTTTCTGGGAATGTCACAGGGACAAGTTTTTCTTCACCAGCTTTCATGCCCACGATACCTTCTTCGAAACCAGGAATCATGTTTTTGCTGCCTAAAACGATAGGGTATTCATGCGCTTCGCCGCCAGCAAATGCCACGCCATCCATAGTGCCGCGGAAATCGATGACAACTTGGTCTTTATCTTGTGCTGCACGATCCACTTTTTTCCAACGTGTGTGTTGGGAACGTAAGTGTTCCAATACTTTTTCGATATCCGCTTCTGTGATCTTAGCAACTTGTTTTTCAAGCTTGCTTAAATCAAAACGAAAGTCTTCAATTTCTGGCAATACTTCAAAAGTCGCCACAAATTCTAATGGTTGATCAGGTGTAATCATTTTAGGTTCAACGGTTGGAGTACCGACCAAGTTTAATTTTTCTTGGCTTATAGCGGCATATAAAGATGACTGAATGACTTCACTGAGTGCTTCTTCACGAGCAGTATCACCATAGCGTTGTTTAATTACATTCAATGGTGCTTTGCCAGGACGAAATCCTGCCACTTTTGCATTCTTAGCTAGACTCGCAATACGCTTGTCAAATGCTTGATTTAATTCTTCAACTGGAACAACGATAGTAACACGACGCTCGAGCTTGCTTGGAGCTTCAACAGATACTTGCATAACAACCCTCAGTCATCAATCCACAACAATTTAAAATTAGGTATAAAAAACAAAGGGGATCTTCCGATGAAGATAATCCCTTGGGACGATATTATAGTGAAAAATGGGGTGTAATGAAACCTAAAAAGGTCTTTAAGCGTAAAAACTAGGTAGATGGTGCGAAAGGAGAGACTCGAACTCTCACGGGTTACCCCGCTGGTACCTAAAACCAGTGCGTCTACCAATTCCGCCACTTTCGCAAGATAGGTGATCTGTGTTGAATTGAATCAATAGCCTATGGATAAAATTTAGTATTATAGCGCCAGTTTAGTGCTGGCCGTATCGCTATGATCAAGAGCGGCATATATTGCATTTTCTGACAAGAAATAGCAACTCCTCTATTGCCTTTTGTAGGAGCGAACCTACGTGTTCGCCCTGCGGTCTCAATTTGCGAATGTTTTTATTCGATTCAGAGGGCGAAACACATAGGTTCGCCCCTACAGAAGATAGGATTGAATGACTTGACTCGAAGCCCACACACCCGTTTGCGCTGCACTATCTGTCCATGGAAATCCAAGGTAATCCCCCGCCAACCAAACCCGATTCGTAGAAACTCTAGAATCTCTATAATCTTTTACTAATTTAGCGCGCCCTATCGGCGTGCAAGGCATGGCATTTTCCCAGCGAAATATATTCTTTGCTTGAATATGTTGATAGATCGCTGGAAACACGTTCTCAACATCCGATCTGATCTCGGCAACTATTTCATCGTCGCTTAAATGAAGCATTTTCTTCGCCCAAAGATCAGAGAGCATTATATTAATCAGATAACCTTGTGTTTTACGTGACGCACACTTATTGTTCTCGATCGTCATTGCGGCCACTCTGGTATTCCAGCGAGGCTTGAATAGAAAACCATAAGCGCAAGAGATAGACTCAGGTGGCGACCAATCATCTTGTGTTAAAAATGAAATTGTTGCGCTTGAACTGTAAGTCGTGTCAAACAATGCCGATGTGTGCGCATCTGGATTTCGAAGAATTTTTTTTGCATTTGGGGCAGGAACAGCAAGAATAACGTGATCTGCTTGATAGGTGCCAGAATCTGTAGCAATGACAACACCCGTCGAGTTTTCTTCAATTGATAACACTCTGACATCGACTTTTACATTTAACTGTTCGGCCATTTTTTTAGGTAGACTTCCCATGCCTCCCGTTAAAGTCATTGTTTGTGGTTTATAAGCAGAAAATCCAACGACCGCTGCTGCTAATGATGCTGATGACTCTTTTAAAGATTGAAAATAAAAACCATTGATCAATGTCGAAGTTAATTCATCTGCAATCGATTTACCAAAATTTTTAACAATCCAATCATATGCCAATATATCGTCATATTGTATCCAGGTAGTAATATCATTAAACGATAACGATTTTTTTTTGAGTGCAAATATTTTAAATTGATTTAACCCCAAACGAAAAAAATCTGCCACGGATAATAAATGACTTGAAACTAAATGCCACGGTTTTTTGGAATGTATTAAAGCAATATGTTTATGACTAATTAATCCTACCCACTCTTTAGTTGCAACATAGCTATCGCTTAATCCAGCTTCTTGGATTAATTTAGGGATAACCGAATAGATATTTGAAAGAAATTGTGCGCCAGAATCAATTATTGCATCATCGACTCGAATACTTTGCATTCGGCCGCCGACAATGGATTCTGCTTCCAGCACTTCCACACTAATTCCAGATTTTTGTAATTGCCAAGCGGCCGTTAAACCAGCGATACCAGCACCAACGACAATTATTTGTGAGGATTCATTCATTATCTAAAGTCTTATAAATCAAAAGAGCTTATATACTAGCCCAGAAATTGTATTGGCAGAAGACATTCAATTTATTTTAATGATCTGTTATGTTAGAGATATTTAAAATTATCGCGCCAAGGATGAGCGTGCCGATCCTCCCCTTCTAACTCACCTTTAAAAAATGGACATTCTATGCTTACGTTTAATTGGTACAATTTTTCTGAATTAACAACTCAACAACTCTATAATGTTCTAGCATTACGATCTGAAATTTTTGTCGTTGAACAACATTGTGCGTATCTTGATCCTGATGGCAAAGATATTTTTGCTTTGCATTTACTGGGAATGGAAAATGATGCGCTAGCGGCTTACATTCGTGTATTTCCACCGAATGATATCGAAAACTATATTGTATTTGGTCGGGTAGTGACAGCAAGATCAGCGCGCAGCAAAGGGTATGGAAAAATGTTAATCCAGGAATTAGTCAGTTACTGCCAAATACATTTTCCAAATACTAATATTAAGTGTTCTGCGCAGCTTTATTTGAAGAAATTTTATGAAGACTTTGGATTTAGAACCTATGGTGAAATGTATGATGAAGATGGTATTCCACATATCGCTATGCAAAAAGAATCGCGTGACGTTAGAATCTAAATAACGAAATACTTATGCTTACGATGACAACATATTTCACCAGTAATAACGTGACACTCATTAAAAACTGAAGGAGAGGATCGCAATGGATAGCAGAACAAGAGAAGAAAACGAAGCAATAGATGCAGATACGTTGACAAGTATTGGTGACTCAGCTTATCCCGCTAAATACCAGTCTATTTTAGATGCCTATAATCACAAGCCTCACGAGATAGGTAAGGCTTTAGAAGCCAGTGAAAAACTGGGAGAATTAAAAGATGAAGATATTGATGCCATAGCAAAATTACTGAAGACACAAAACCATTACGGGCAATGGGTACCAAATTTAAAAGTAGAACGCTGGGACTCAATCTACCGCTATTATCACATTAAAGATTATCTTACATTGGAAAAAAAATATATTTGTCGTGACCAACAGTTGTTATTGATTATATTCTTAAGATCACAACCTTACACAAAAATAGAAAATTACATAATGACAGGCGTAAAACAATCCTGTAATCATTATCTGGCTGATAGTTCTTTTGACTGGGGTTTGCCATTAGCGATTTATGAACTTGTTCGAGCTCGACATAATGATTTGGTCAAGTTCCTTGCTCAGCTACCTCATCCTTACTTTGTGCTTAACCATAAATATGTTTCTGAAACAAAAAATACCATTCTGCATCTAGCGGCACAACAAACACCTGTCGATCAAGAACTTTTAAATTGCTTAACTATTGCCTTATTAAATGAACATGAAAAAATAATCAGCGAAAAAAATAAAGCAGGCAAAGATATACTTGCACTACTCACTGAAAGAGAAGAACACTCCGCAATTGAATCACTGCTAAGAAGCGTGCCTCGATGTATTCGCCATTTAAGTTATGATGCGATCAAGCGTTATGAAAATACTATTAAAGAAATTATATTTATCTGTAGTGAAATGACGTTGGGTCAGTTACTCAGAATACTTATGGATGCAGGCGATACTGACTTCATGAAATGGATACTGACTAAGAATCTCAAAATTCAAGGTAATGTATCGCGTCCAGTACCTGAAGCCGATCGGATGTCGCTTGAAAGTGATAGAGTCCACTTTTCTCTTCATACCGCAGTATCGCAACCCGTTATTGATCTTGAGATTGTTATGTTACTTTGTAATTTAGTTTTTGAATCTGGGGAAGCTTACAGCCCATCATTTAGGGATACTCGACAGACCCGATGGATGGCAATCCGCGACAATCAAGGTAAAACAGTCTTAGATATTTTATTAACTAACAAAGCCTATCAAGAAATTGACTCTCTGCTGCAGAAAGTCCCAGAGCATTTTTCCACTGAACAACTTAATCAACTTTGGTTCAAAATTAAATCCCTTGCTCCAGAGCATGCTGCTAGAATCAAAACCAACCTCTTAAATTATTTTGAGAAAACATCTAAATCTTTTGATTTACCAGCTCTCACCTCACTCTTAGTAAAACTTATTTCCTCTAGCGATCCAGTCGATCAGCAATATGTAAACTCTATACTTAAACATAGACCTGATACCGCGCGCCCAGCTTCACCTGATAAAACCACTACACCCCTACATGCCGCTCTTGCCGAAGAAAAACTAGATATACAATTGATTAAGTGTTTGTGTGAGTCGGGAGCCATTTTAAGCGCAAAAGACAGCAAAGATGAAACTCCAGTAGATTTACTATTAAAAAAATCTATCGAACATAGAATACCTGTTTTGACTTTATGGATAGAAAATTATCCTGCGCGATTCTCCCTCCCACAGTTAATGCAAGTTAAAAAAACTTTTGCACAAGCTAATAATCAGAATTTTATAAAAACAATAAACACTTGGATTGCTATTAAAAGTCAAGAAGCTGATGCAGCCAACAAATTTGCAGAACAACATGCAAAATTTAAGGAGGATACTAAACAGCAATGGAAGCAATGTATAGAGCTAGACCAAACACAAATGAAATTAGGAAAGCGCAGCTCACCGCGCCTGTTTAAAAGTTTAATTGTATCCACCCAACATAAAACAGTAGAGACATTTATCCCTATCAAAGATGAATCACCATTATCGCCACAATCGGCTCCATTACCGCGCTCGGGTAGCAACAGTCCGCGTTAAGATTTTCTTTGTGGTAATGTATCAATGAGATCTTTAAGGAAGCTGGCATCACTGCTGAACAATGTAAATCACATCCAGTATTGGAATTACGTGTCCGCACAATCTGTGCTATGGATTCTCAAGGTCATATTAAATCAGAAGTGGCGGAACGACGTTTAATTCCCTACACACCATTAAGATTTACTTGATACTAGGGCCTGTTATTAAGGCTAAACATAACTCCTCGTCGTTGCTCTTGCCCATGCTTTTGTAGGGGCGAACCTATGTTGTTCGCCCTTGCTAAACTTCGAATTGGCGCCGCTGGGCGAACACATAGGTTCGCCCCTACAAAAGCATAAAAACAGCATCCTTTCAATATGGCTTTGATAAATCGATTGTCAACAAACCCTAGCAAAGCAGAGAACATGAAAAAGGGATATGTTGTTTACCTGCCAAAATATTTTAGTCTTAAATGGTTAACCCGATTTCGGTACCTTGACGAATAGCGCGCTTTGCATCCAATTCACTCGCTTTATCAGCGCCACCCACAAGATAAACAGGAACGCGGATCTTATTTTTGAGTTCTAACAAAGGTAACTGCCCAGCACATATGACAATGTTATCTGCCATTAATGTTTGTGTTTGCTGTTTGAAAACAATCTCTAACCCATCATCAGTAATGTGTTTGTACTCAACCCCACTCTGCATGCGCACCCGATATTTTTTTAATTTTTCGCGCAAGATCCAACCTGTCGTTTTACCAAGTGATGCGCCCATTTTATTAGATTTACGTTGAAACATGTAAATTTCGCGATTCGATGTTTCTGCGGTTCGTTGCGGCAATAACGCACCTCGATTGAGATACTCACGATCAACGCCCCAACGCTTGAGCCACGTCGGGGTATCACGCTCCTCTTCCGTGTGTGCTAAAAATTCAGCAACATCAAAACCGATACCCCCCGCGCCTATAATCACTACACGTTTTCCGACCGGTTTTTTGTGACGCAATACATCGAGATAAGAAAGAACTCTTGCATTGTCTTCACCAGGAATACCAGCAGCGCGTGGTTTCACACCAGTTGCTAAAATGACAGCATCGAATTGATTCAATACTTCAGCAGTGGCTTCAGTATTAAGTTTAACAGTGACGGTGGAAAGTGCTAATTGTGTTGTGAAATAGCGGATCGTTTCATTAAATTCTTCTTTTCCCGGAATCTGTCGCGCAATATTGAGTTGACCACCGATGCTATTTTCCTTCTCAAACAAAGTGACGCGATGACCGCGTTTTGCAGCTGCGAGTGCAGCAGCGAGTCCCGCCGGACCTGCGCCCACTACCGCAATTTGTTGCGACGTGATCAGTGGTTTTGCAGTGAGCTCAGTTTCATAACACGCATAAGGATTGACTAAACAAGTCGCTCGTTTTTGGGCAAAAACATGATCTAAGCACGCTTGATTGCAGCCAATACAAGTATTAATTTCACTAGGACGTCCTAACTCTGCTTTATTCGCAAATTCAGGATCAGCTAATAATGGTCTTGCCATTGAAACAAGATCAGCCTCGTTTTCACGCAATATTGCTTCAGCTACATCTGGCGTATTAATACGATTCGTGGCAACGATAGGAATAGTAATTTCTTGGCGTATGCGCGCTGTAATCCAAGTAAAAGCTGCGCGTGGGACTTGTGTAGCAATAGTTGGAACTCGTGATTCATGCCAACCAATGCCAGTATTAATAATAGAGGCGCCATTATTTTCTACTGCTTTTGCAAACGTAATGACTTCTTCAAGTGTTGAGCCACCCTCTACAAGATCAAGCATGGATACTCTGAAAATAATGATAAAATTTTTGCCGACAGCAGCACGCGTTTTACGCAGGATTTCTAGTGGAAAACGTATTCGATTTTGAAAACTCCCGCCCCATTCATCTTTGCGTAGATTGGTTTTTGTAACAATAAATTGATTAATGAGATAACCTTCTGAACCCATGATTTCTATACCATCATAGCCTGCTTTTTGAGCGAGCAGTGCTGTATTAACAAAATCATTAATGGTTTTTCGTATACCCCAACGTGTTAATGCTCTAGGCTTGAAAGGTGAAATAGGTGATTTAATTGCTGAAGGCGCAACAGCCAAAGGATGATAAGCATAGCGACCTGCGTGTAATATCTGTAAAGCAATTTTGCTACCTGCTGCGTGCACGGCTTCGGTAATTTGTTTATGTTTAGCCACTTGCCATGGCCAGATAAGATCACACGCAAATGGCGCTAAACGACCACTCCAGTTGGGTGCCATACCGCCTGTTACAATCAAACCAACCCCGCCTTTAGCGCGTTCGACATAAAAAGCTTTTATTTTTTCTACAGAATTTTTTTCCTCTTCCAAGCCTGTGTGCATAGACCCCATGATGATGCGATTGCGCAATTGTGTATGGCCTAAATCAAGAGGTGTAAAAAGGTGGGGAAAATATGGATTATCCATTTTCGACGCATGGGGATGTGCTGCGCTCATCAAAACTCCTTGGGGATCCTATTTAAGTAACCGTTTATAAGGTTTTTGCAGGCATGTGTCAACGCAGCGGCTTATATTAGGATCTATACAATCTTTAACTTACCCTAACTATGGTCATTTACACTGAATTATTTACAGTCCCGATAGGTTTAAATCTGCCGAAATCTCATCATTATCCGATATTTTTGGAGCTGGCATTTTTTCAGATTTTGCAAATATAGATAATCCCACTACCTTTATGCAAGCCAACCAAGTAAGACAATTCGTATGAAAAATTTTTCTCGAATTGGTTATCATGATTTTTTAGTATATTCCAGTATTGCATTTTTTTCACCAAAGAAGCCTGAAAATATTCCTCAATATTTAGCACGTTAAGAATGACATTATGCCCTACCGCGACCCCATTTCACTGCTTACCTGGCAGTGAATGGTGTCCACTCCGGCAAATCAATCGCATTATCTCCTAATGCTGATTTATCACCATTCATAAATTTCATTACTTTATCTAACATATCATTGATGCGATCTTTCTTAGGATCCGAGGCATTTTCTTTTACGACTTGAAAATATTCAGAAAAAGAAGAATCAGCTGAGCGAGCCTGAAGTATGAGCTCACCAAACGTTTTATAAATATCGCTATTTTTATCCCATGACCCAGCGCCTTGGCAAAAACCATTGTTTGGAAGATAAAAATTAATTAGTTTCGTTTTAAGATCAGTATCTTTAACTAGATCAAAACCTAATTCCCAGTTACTTTCCAGAAGACTACCGACTCCTCTTGTCGGACAACGAAAATGCGGTTTACCCGTTAACATTAAGCTGCTCAAACTGCTATAGCCTTCGCGAATTTGCGGCCAGATATTTTCGCCAGTGTGGGTATATAAACCATCAAAAACCGTTTTTGGGAAGGAACCCAATGTAAGTAAAAGAATTTGATTGGGCTGTAATGTGTTGAGTGTATTTATTGTTTTTGCATCAGAGATGCTAGCAACAGAAAAAACACCAGGTTGATTCAATCCCACTGTTTGTATTGCATTTTTGGCTGCATCAATCCAAGATCCTTCCAGCTGAGTCCAGTTATTAGAGTGAATAATTTGGCTTAGCAGTTCAGCATCTTCTTCATAATCATAATAAACAGCAATGACGAGAGGAGCATGTGATGGATTATGAACTTCTGCATAGCGTGCTCCAGTAATTATTTGCAGCATATTTGCAATACGTTCGTCTAGCTCACTGTCATGAATAGTGCGACCATAAACTGGCATCACATCAAATCGTTGTTTTTCCATGCCATCAATAAATGTATTTAGAGCAGGTTTTTTTGTTAATAAGTCACCATTTTGTTGGAGATAATTTTTTGCGTCATCTAAACTTGAAACAGGTGCTGTGAAATATAAATTACCTTCATCAACGGCATATCTTTTTTCATTATTGTCCCAAAGAAAAAACTCATCACCAAACTCTTGAAACATAGGTGGCACAAAGGGATGATCATTTGTGTGAGTCACACTAGCATAAATTTTTACATTGAGAAGTTTTGCAACATTGCGACACATCAAAGTGTCCGTATTATTTAACGGTGTATTTCCCGCCCATGCACAGGCAGAATCATCGTCGTCCGCTGCGCCCGACATGCCGAGCGTGACAGGCTCTACCGCATTATCTTTTAAGCGTTTAATGTATTCACCTAATTTGATAAATCGGATTTTATTGGTTTCATCTTCATAAATATCCGGAACTTGAGGCGGTAAATTAAAGAGCGTGGTCACGCTTTGGAGATCCATGTCAGGATAAATTATTTCAAATGTTCCTTTAAATCCCAGTTGACGCACATGAGTCATCACATTAGCTGTCGCCGCAAGGTGGCCGAAGTTACCTACAGCTACACCAAAAATTCTAATTGTTTTTTGATCGCTAACAAAGTCTTCAATGGAAGAGTATTTCATGTTGTATGTATCTGCATGAATAGAAAAAACAGACAGACTTAGTAGCAAAATAATAATTTTAAATAGATTTTTCATTTAGAAAACTGCTCGCAGAGTAAATTGATCTGTTATTATACAGAGCGATCTCTCTCTTGCAAAGATTTATCATTATTCCATTGTGAAACTGCGTACGATGAGCAGCTATCACTTCTAATGAATTGAATAAACGAAGATTTTTATTTTTTTAAGTCCGCTATAGGTCCGTGCAACAATCGTTAGACCAAGCATTTTAATTTCTCCACGATCATCTAAGATTAATCAAGATAAGCTAAGTATACTACCAAGGTAGATCAATATTCTTTTGGCTCGAAGAGAGAAAATATAATTTACTGATTTAATTCTATTTATTTGTTGGGCCGTTGTTCCAACTAATGCAACTAAACAATGGGGGCTATTTTTTTGATGAAAAACTAGATGGCTGGTGATAGCCAAATGTACGGTAGAGTTTATATTCAAATGAAATGATTATACATAACAGTACAATAACAGGTATTACAACAAAAAATCTGATGAGAATATCAAACCAGCGAGGGAAAAGTTTTTTGATGGATACTAGTCGATATATACTGCTGCTTATCATCAACAAACTAACAATTCCCAAGATAAGATAGATAGATCCTAAAAGTATATGAGCCGGAGGTTCACCAAAAGCCTCTAAAGACGCTGGAAACCAATAGAGCGATATAAGTCCAAGGACTAAATCAATAGATGCAATAATTTTATTTTTCATTTATGGCCCTTAGGGAGCTTAGATTTAAGAATAAATATTAGCATGTTGTATGACGTCACGGCCACGAAAAGTCAGTTTTAAAAAAATGTAGATGCCCAAATACTTATGGTTAATTAAACATTCATAACCTAGTACGATTACGCAAACATTATATGATATGGTACAATTATGAATAATGGCCGCTAAAATAGGATTTAGAAATGCAAGTAAGATCTGATTTCGACACTAGCGATGAACTACTAGTGAGTTGTCACAGTCATGGCATTAAGCTTATGAAACCAACTATTCATAGTCGCTCACATTCCATTGCGGATTTACTTCAATTACCTATTAATATTTATTTTTTAGATAAAAACAGCGCGATGAAAATGATAAATGAAACTTGCGCTACAACAATGGGATTTGCATCGATAACAGATTCTTTTGGAAAAACCATGTTTGATATATCTCCCACAGAAAATGCGGAAAATGTTATAAAAACAGATCGAGCTGTGGTGAGTAATAATAAGCGCGAGCTTGTTGAAGATAATGTAATCCATTTTGACAGCTTTAATGAACAGCATTTTTTTACAATCAAAATGCCTTGGTATAATAAAAACAATGAAATTATTGGTATATTCGGCGCATCTATTTTATTTGGTACACAACCATTTGCAGATTCTTTATCAAAAATAATCCAATTTGGTCTTTTACCCCAGACTACTCCGAATAATCTTTTGCGTGGAACTTTTCATAACGCTTCCTATTACACCAAACGGGAAAAAGAATGTCTGTTTTATATTCTTCGCGGCAAAACTGCGCGAGAAACGGGTAAGCTATTAAATTTATCTACCCGGACTATAGAGACATATATAAATAATCTGAAAATAAAATTAAATGTGTCGACTAAGTCTGAATTAATTAGTAAAGCATTAGAGATAGAAGAAACTCAAATTAATCCCTTCATCAAATAGCGAAACCAATGTCCACAAAAGAATTTCAGAAAAAACTACCGGTATCGTTTTAGTTACTGATGCAAACATGACTTTCTCTTGTAATCATAGGAAGCATTAGTAATGAAAAAGAATTTTCTTGTTAAACTTTTTGGAAGTGAGATTTCGGCAAGAACCATGATGGTTATTTAATTCCAAGTAAATAATAAGTTCAAAAACGTGCCCTGAATCGAATAACAATCTTTTTTTAAGCGGTAATTTTTCTCCTATTTATGATGTGCTAGATTGTGTGAAACTTTTGATTAAAGGAAAAATCCGGAAGAATTAAATGGCGTTTATATGCGAAACGGACCAAATCCTGAATTTGAGCCCACAAGCTACTAGTTTGAAACTATTTACTGACGAGTTATAGCCTAATCAGGTATTTTTATTATGATTTACTTATCTCCTTATAACCCGGAATGGCCTGACTTATTTGCAGCTGAAAAAGAATTATTATTAAGATTTGCTGGCCAATATATCGCAGTTATAGAACATATCGGTAGCACAGCAATACCAAGCATAAGTGCAAAACCTGTTATTGATATCATGATTGGCGTTAACAAGCTCAGTGACGTTACTGATGAAGCTATTCAAGCTTTAGAAAAGCAAGGTTATAACTACATAAAAAAATATGAAATAGAAATGCCATATCGTCGATATTTTCAAAAGAATGATTCTCAAGGTAATCGCACCCACCAAATTCATTTAGTGAAAATTCACGGCGACTTCTGGAACAGACATTTACTTTTTAGAGATTTTTTACGCACCCATCCTGAGGATGCAAAAAATTACGAAAAATTAAAATTAGATCTTGCGAATAAATTTGATGACACAAACGAATATGCAAAAGCTAAAACAGATTTTTGTAACAAAATTCATGCTAAAGCTATCCGATGGAAACTAAAAATCTAGTTTTTTAGCTTCGAGAAAATAAACTATTAGACTCTAATAAGGCGCTCCACTGATAAAACAGATTAAGCAATCATTCCAGAAAGAAAAGGTATTAAATTAATTATGTATACGAGAATCGATAGAAATAGAGCCTGTAGTAACTGTCACTAAACTCTTCTAATCCATTAATTCATATCGCTCAACCAACATTGGCTTGGTTCGAAACGAATCAAGACGAGCTTGAATATCAATTTTTGCTTGGCTAGCCGCCCATTTATCCGCTTTTATTTCATCGCTAAACTCAGTCCAAATATGAACGCATCCAGAATCATTTGGGTCATAAGCATATTTAATGCTAATAAATCCATTTTGTACTAAGAAAATTTGTTTTAATTCTTCATACCAGCTTGGAAATAGCTTCATACCTTTTGGACTTAAATAATGCTCTATGTGAGAAAATAACATATTGTGTTTCTTAATTTTTATTAAAATATTTATAAATTTTTTTATTCTTCATTAAGATACGTTACTAGTTAAAATAATCAATTGTTTTTTCGATGAGCTCATGTTTGGAAGAAATATTTAATTTACGCTTGATGTTTGCCAGATAAAATTCAACCGTACGATGAGATAAATCCAGCAACGCTGCTATGCTTTTCACTGTTTTGCCGCGGACGTAAAATTGCAAACATTGTGTTTCGCGTTTAGAGAGTGAGATTCCATCTAGTGTCTGCAGTGATACATTAGTAGTATCTAACAAACCTAACCGAGAAATATGTATAAGAGCTTCTGCAAGAGATTGCTTATCCAAAATAATTCCGCAACAAAATACACCTATAATTTTATTATCCTTATTGTAAAAAGGTGCTTTTACTGAGAGTGCTTGGATGAAACAACCATCATTTAATTCACCTTCTTCCTCTATAATTTTTATTCTATTCAGGCTCATGACTTCTCTGTCATTAGCAATTAAGCTTTGCGCACATTTTTTTGCAGCGAGATCAAACATCGTTTTACCGACACAATTTTTTTCTGACCAGAGATCAGAAACAATTGCCCCTGCTTCATTAATTCGTTGAATTGCACTGCCAGTATTTACAAAACTGATATTAAAAGGCAAGGCTAAAACATTGGCGATTGAATGGGAGATATCTCGCGGCGTGCTGGTCGCATCAGGTTCGACTAATTTAATGCCATTGCCCCAACGTTTAATAATTAATTCACTGTGAATATCTATATTTTTCATAAGGTTCAATTAAGTAATTGCAGATGAGCTATTCTAGCATTGCAACCTTAATGAAATCTTAACAAATCAAATGGATAGCTGGCGACTACAGGGCAAACGCATCTAAATTCCAGCCAGAATGCGGTTTAGATACCTGTTATCCATCAATGCGTT
>JBDTIZ010000057.1:0-4048 GCA_039936115.1 Gammaproteobacteria bacterium | reverse complement strand
GGTTAGCTATAAGAACGCCCTCCAAACTGCCTAAAATGACTAATCACTAAGCCACTTTCATCATATTAATTGATTCCGCAAGCTTCGCTATGTCAATTTGTGTTGGTTGTTCTTCATCAAAAGTGTAGAACCCATAAAGATTAATGTTAATCCATGCAACCGGCGATATGTATTTGAGTGCTTCAATTAATTTATCATTACCTTCTTTTTGTAGTTTTTCAAGCAGTGAATTTAGTAATTTGGCATTATAATAAATCATGCAATTTGCCATCAGGCGAGCGCATTCATTCCACATCTCAATTTCTTGCGTGTTTTTTCCACGGAATTTCTGCCCATGAACATTGGCAATGGCACGTCGTAATTTATGGTACGCTTCGCCACGATTTAATGCACGACGAACATTCTTTCGTATCATCAGATCATTAATAAATTTCAGCATATAAATGCTCATCAAAATTTTATCGTATTCCCAAAGCGCTTCTTTAGTTTTATTTTTTCGTTTATGTGAGCTTAATTTACTGACGATAAGATGCTGCGAGGTCTCGCCAAGTAATAAAGATGCCATAATACGCTGGATATTGTCCCATTCTTTTTTAATAATTTTTTTATTCGCTTGATGTTGCGGCTTAATCAATAAATCTTTGTATTGTTTCAATGGATTAAACCCACAGAGTGTTTCAGCCTTATGATTAATGCGCTTAAAATGCGGTGCAAATTGTTTGTCTATTAAATCAAGAACGGCAAAATTGACTTGATTAATGGAGTGTCCATCACCGGACAACCAGTTGATATCAATTGCGCTGGTAATATTGTACAAAATATCAAATAGGAAATGGCTTTCGTGTTGATTGGCGCTGATTATTTTTGAATTGACAGGGATGTGATTAGCACACAATGTATAAGCAACAACGCCGCGATTGACGCCAAAATACTTGCTGGAATATCGTGCAATAAAAGAATTCAAACGAGTCTCAAATTTTTGTCCATCAACGCTGCCATGAATATAATCATCATGAATGTTCCAATACTTAAAAATGGGTAAATCCGCAATGGCATTAGTGATTACATCGTTCGCATCTCCCAATGTTTCAAGACGCATAAAATTTTTCATTTGTGTATACATACGATGATAAGCAAGATCGCTACTTTGCGCCATTTTGTAAATACCAAGGTTAGTTGCATTTGCAATAATACATGCCAAAATGGCAGTTGAATCCAATGTGTCTTTTGCATCATAAGGTTTAATATGTGTAAAAGTACTCATAAAATTACAATCTTTTTGCGCAAATTGTAATACATTAGCTATCCCGATCTGTGAAAGCTGTTTGAAAATAGGATGATTTTCTTTGTCAGCGGTGCCAGGGTAGGGGAGAGTAAATGTGATTTCATCACCTTCTTTTTTAATTTTTATTTCTTTGTTATCGCCGGATTCAATGCGTTTATTTACCTCTGTGATTAATTTCTCTAGCGTATTTTCAAGATCATCAAGTAATTTATTGACTGGAGTCAGTAATTTTTTATTTCCCAGCTGCTTGAGTAATGTTAATTTATTTTTCCATTTATCATTGCTAACCAGATGCGATGACAGGCTTTTAAATGAAATAGAGTTTTCAAGATAAACATGGCCTGTTTCGATTTGTTCAGCGATGAGTTGATAAATCATAAATTCATATTTTGCCATATCCACCAAGCCATCTTTCATTAAATGATTTCTCCAATTGCTTGGTATACATTTGATGGGTGCGTTTTCAATGAGCGTTTTTCTATTATTGGATGAGGATTGAAAATAGTTTTTTAGGAACGCAATGGCTGACAACAGGGGTTTTTGGTTGCTGTCGCCGCTTAATTTCAATATTTTAAAAATGGGTCGAAGATTAGTAGTAATTTTTTTCTTCAATTGGGCGATTTTATCCCACTTTATTTCTTGAAAATCGAATAGCAAACCCAGTAGATAATCGGCGACAACGTTAAACTTGCCTTTCTTAACGTATTTTCTAGCTCTTTTTCTAATATTTCCGAATGCTTCTTTATCCGATATCTTTTCATCATCAAAAAAACGAAATATCAGCGCCGCATTCTTCGTATCGTCATTAATTTCTAATTTATCCTCTAATATTTTATCGCGAGCATTGACCGTAGCCTCTGCTTTGAATTTTTCGAGATAATGAATAAAACTGACAGTCAAGTTATCATTTATTTTGTGATGTCGATGGTACGCATAACATAATACATAAATCGCTTGTTTTGTTGGCGACAATTTTTTCAAATTGCTGATAGGGTAGTGCTCGGCAAGACTAGCGTAATATGAAATATTTTGATTGGTGACATTCAATTTTGGTAAAATATCTATTGCCATCTTGTATAGCGTTTCATGATCGTTTAGCTTTTTAATTTCCTCTTTAATTTGCTTTTGTTTAAAACTTTTAGGGTCTCTTTTAAGCGCCGTTAAAACGTATTCATTTTCATCTTTTCTTATTAGTGTCTCAATTAGCTTCCAGTCATTGTGTGATAAATACTTTTTTAGCAATTCACCTAATCGCTGTTCTTCTTCCATTATAATGGGCCCAATTAATTTTTGAATAGAGGAATAACCAAGAAGCATCAGATTGTGTTCAGTGCAATAGCAAAGCACTTCATGAAATAAATATATAGGATTGCTGGATAATTTCACTTTTGTTTCTAGGAGTTTTTGCAGTTGTTTTTGTATAACTGATTTGTCTGTTTGAAACTTAAGAATTTCGGCAACCAATATTTGATTTGTATGCCGTGTTTGCTTTGAAATTGTATCCACTTGCAATCTTGAGTTTTCAAAATATTTATATAAAATGAAGTCAACATCGCTCTTCACTTCATCAAATGTGCAATTAAAGAATTGTGATGCGGCTTTAAAAAAACCAAGTTGCATAACGAAATGGACTTTTGATGCCAATGAGCCGCGCTCTGACATTTTTGTGTATTCCATCTTGTTAAGAGCATAATATGTTTCTCGCTCATTAGAGTTAAAGTTGGGGATACCATACAGTTCGTTGATCTCTGATTGAGAGAGTATTTTTAAACGTTTATTGCTCATAGGGAAGACCTTATTTTTTATTGAAATGCTCCCTAAAATACTGCTAAGATACCTCCTTAAAGACCTGTAAAGGTTATTACAGGTACTAAACTGTAGTCCATTAAATTCGCGCAGTCTAGAATAAATTGATGAGTTAATAAATTATGAGCATTATATTATACAATCATGAAGCTGGCTCAACATCGTCACAAAAAGTGAGGCTATGCTTGCATTATAAAGAATTGGATTATGAAAGTATAAATATTGATTTACATAAACATCAAAATCAAGGTTCTGAATATTTAAAAATTAATAGGCATGGTTTAGTTCCAACACTCATCCATAATACAAATATAATCAAGGAAGCTAATTTAATTAATGAATATCTTGATAGGGTTTTCGAGGAAAAACCACTGCTTTCTCAAGATCCGTTATTATTATATCAAATTCAGTATTTATGTAAAAAACAAGAGTATATAAATGAGCAATGTCTTCGTTATTTAAGCTATAAATATTCAGGAAGAGTTAGTACACTTACAACCGATCAAATAGAAAATCATCCACAATTGGATAGAAGAAGATTTCTACGTAAGCTCAACAATGGTTTGTCAGATAAAGATGTTTTAGAAATCGAACATTACCTTGTTAATGAGCTAGAACATCTTAATGTAAAGTTAAGTAAGCATGATTGGTTTTGTGGAAGCAATTACACCTTAGCAGATCTTTCATGGACAGTATTAATTTATCGACTAGATGAACTGGGAAAAATAAATCTAATACATGATAATAAACTAGATCATTTAATTAATTGGTACACTAAAGTGAAAAATATGGATAACTTTGTAGTTATGCATATGTAAGGGGGGGGCTAATATAATGACCCCCGCAATTTAGACCACACAAATCATAAAATTTGAGAGATAATAGCCTCCCCGTGGAGGACTAAATGTCTCGAAATAAGAAGTGGTCGGCAGCAGCAAAATTTGAAATTGCCTTACT
>JBDTIZ010000056.1:0-2559 GCA_039936115.1 Gammaproteobacteria bacterium | reverse complement strand
AGCCGCGGTACGACAGCATTAGGCCACGAGACCCCACTCGCCGCCGTCGTACCGCGGCTTGTCCGCGGTATCCAGTCAACTTGGCGTCTGTTTTGATTTATAGAAAAGGATTCCAAAATATGTCGATCCCGCAGGGCGAAAATCATATAGGCACATTCCAATAATGTTTATGCGTTTGCCGATACAACATAGGCACAATATCGCCATTCTTTAATTCAACCTGTATAGCGCCCACACTATCTGTCATAAATAATTTAGCGTCGAGATTGCGATATTTTTCCATCACATTCGGATTCGGAAAATGATAACGATTGCGATAGCCCACCGGGAAAAAAACATACCGTGGTTTAACGTCATTTAAAAATTCATTCAAGCCAGATGTTTTACTACCATGATGTGGCGCGACTAAGATATCTGTTGCGAGCAAATTTGCAGTCGTTTTTACTAAATCCTCTTCCGCAAATTTTTCAATATCACCTGTCAATAAAATATGTTGTCGGTTTGCATTTGTAATTCGCAATACACACGAACTATCATTATCCAAATTTAATTTATCTTTGGCTGGATAAAGAAAATCAAATGACACTCCATCCCATTCCCAGTGATCACCACGCAAACAATAACTTGCCGGAAAGGCTGGAAATTTCTCGGGCGCACTTGTTTTGACTGCAGTAATTTTAAAATAATGGAACAGAGCTGAAGTACCGCCGATGTGATCGTTATCACCGTGACTCACAACTAATAAATCAATTTTTTTTGCGCCAATTGAGTGTAAAAATGGCGTAACAACACTTTCGCCCATATCGTAATTACCACTGAGCTTGGGTCCCGCATCAAAAACTAATAGATGATTCTTAGTCTGGATAACAGTTGAAAGCCCCTGCCCTACATCCAATAATGTAAACCAAACATTACCCGCACGCGGCGCAGGATAGTGATAAAAAATTAACGGTAGCAACCAGATAAAACCGAAATATTTGCCGGGAAATCCTGCCGGTAATAACAAGATAATCATACCGATACAGGCCGCAATTAACACCCAACTATCTGGAATCACTAAATACCACGATGCCCATGAGAGATGAGAAAGGTAGGTCAAAACTATCCATAGCAAATTTAAGGCTTTATCAGCTGATAATAAAATTAAACTGCCGCATTTCGTCGAAAAAAATACTATAAATGATCCTAGTAACGTGAGCGGAACAACAATAAATCCCACCCACGGAATAGCAATACTATTCGCAAGAAATGAAACAAACGAACACTGTTGAAATAACCAAATACTCAGTGGAATTAAACCAACTGCGATAACCCACTGGATTCTACCCAATTTCCACCAGAGCCCGCTTGGCGAAAGTCTACCGCTCACACCAAAAATAATTAATGCCACTGAACCAAACGACAACCAAAAGCTTTCACTCAAAACACAGAGGGGATGGAGTAATAACACGGAGAGCATTGCGATACACCATGCTTGCCAAGATAGTATTTTTCGCCGCAGTAATAACATGATTAAAGCAATCGATAACATGATACAAGCACGTTGTGTTGGAATTGAAAATCCAGCGAGAGCACTATAAACAACTGCCATCATTAATGCGGCAATGGATCCTACTTGTTGTGATGGAATTTTTAACGTTAAATAAGGCACGCGTCGCCAAAGCCAATTGATTACAACAAACACTAAGCCCGACATTAAACCGATATGCAAGCCTGCGATTGCCATGAGATGATTTGTACCGGTATTTCTAAGCACTTGCCAATTGTCTGCCGAAATATTTTGCCGCTCGCCTAATGCTAATGCAGTAATCCATGGTGATGTATTACTCGGCACTAAATTTTTTTCGATTTTTTCTTTTAAGCGTTGGCGAAGACGATTCAACGTAAAGCGATACCAGTGACTTGATAATAATTTATTGCCAGAACGATTGACGATATAACCGTTTGCTCGAATTCCTTCTTGTAGTGCTCGCGCTTCATAATCAAAACCACCTGGATTCATCAATCCATGAATACGTTTCAGGCGCGCAACAAATTGCCATTGATCACCTGCGTGTAAAACTACATTTGTATTTTGCCAAGATAATTTTACAAGTGCGTGAGTGGATTGTGATTCAAGTTGTGTTAGAGCAAATAAAAATGTCGCGCGATGTTCACTCACATTAGGAATGTTTGCTATATAACCTGAAATTTGTAGTGGTTTACCTTCTAGTTGCTTTGGCAGATTCCATGACAATATGGCATGTGCTGTCCATAATACGAGAGCGGCGCCTAACAAAGCTGCGACGATTAAGCGAATGAATTGGCATTTTTTGACGAGAGTCATTTCAAAGATTGCTGCGACTAAAATAAAAAATACTGCCCAATTTAGATTAGGTAATAATGCAAATTGCTGCATGAATAAAATTCCGCATAAAAATGCTAGCGTCCATGAGCGCATGGGGAGTCCTTGGTTAGTTGAGTAAAATAGCTAAATATGTTGTCATCCTGAGTGAAACGAAATTCGTGCATTGCTTCTGTAATTCATAACGGTCAAATTGACTGGATACCGCGGACAAG
>JBDTIZ010000055.1:0-6228 GCA_039936115.1 Gammaproteobacteria bacterium | reverse complement strand
TCATATCTTGACGAAAGCACTTAGCCAAACTACATTCATTGAAATTACTGCAGGTACTAAAGATGCAGAAAAGAAATTAATCGAAGCATTCGAAGCCGGACAAATCATTATTATTAAACAGCTTCATGTTCAACCTGAGCTCGAGTTTCTTTTAAATCAATTAGTCACTGGCGTCAACATGGATGGCAAACCTGCAAAAAATGCAGGATTTATGGCATTTATACTACAAGACCTCGAGCATTCGATTTCTCCGGCAATTTTGAATCGTTGCCGGAAAGTGTTTGTTGATGATTATACCCCACAACAATTAATTCAATATTTAAAATCCAATCATTTTCCAGATGCAGAAGCAGTTGTGCAAGGTTTTTTAACAGCTAAAAGTAGTGATCCAAGTGTTACGAACGAAACGTTTATGCGACAAATTTCTCAAGAACTGCCTAAGATGCAGAGCTTGGCTCAAATGGCTTTACTGCAAATAAAGTATGATATCGAACATATTCCTTGGTCTACCGCCGGTTACAGAGTGTTTAATCAAGTCAGCGCCATAGACATTGGTAATAATAAAAAATTAACAGTACCCTTACCCGTTGCAACTGAATGGCGCGCAATCAATGAAGCTGTCAATGATGGGAATTATTTGCAGGCTTACTCCAAAATCCGCGGCATTGCTGAAAATGAACTTACTGCCGCTAAAAATGGTCGCTCGTTTTTCAAAAAAAAGACGCTTGAGCATTATGCCTATATTGCAAATCTAGAAATTTTACCCTGGCAAGCCGCATTACAAATGCAAGCTGACTACACCACCTCAAGACAATTACATTAGTGACAAAAATGAGATGAGTAGGGTAAGATACGTACTCATTTTAGACTTTTTTGTTAAAAAAGGAGAAATCATGTCAAATCAGAATGCTATCCGTCCTGAGGATATATTACCTGATGGTGTTGATAGTAACCAGGTTAATGGCAAGTTGGTGAGAAAAGGAACTATCGCTGCTTTTTTAGCAAATACTGATATCCTTGAGAATCCACAAGCGACTGAACAACATAAACAAAACGCGATTCAAGCCATGAAAGAACTGGCGTCCGATGTTATTGCAATTGGTTTGCATAAACACGTTACATTTAAAAATACTCAAGCTGAGCAAATACTTATTGATACAAATACCCTTAATAAATAATGGAATATTTAAAATGAAAATTTTTCTCACCGGCGGCAATGGTGATTTAGGTAAAGTCTTAACTTATCAATTAGAAAAGCGTGGCGATAGTACATTAAGATTTGATGTAAAGAAACCGCATGATTCTCTGGGTCAATTTATTCAAGGATCGATTTTAGATCGTGAAACTTTGTCGAAGAACTTGACCGATATAGATTGTATTGTACATATTGCTGCGTGGCATGGATTTCATGAGTTTACCCAACAAAAAAATGCTTATGACTTTTGGGACTTAAATGTCACAGGTACATTTAATGTTTTTCATGCCGCACTTTTAAATAATGTCAAAAATATTATTTTCATTTCAAGTGAAAGCGTTGTCGATAAAAATGGTATGTATGGCTGGACAAAAGTTTTAAGTGAACAGATTGCGCAACGGTATTTTGAACAACATCATCTCAACGTTTTAACCTTAAGGCCGCGTGCTTTTATTCCGTATTGGAATCATGACGTATATCAATCTTTCGTTGAATGGGCAAAATGGTACTGGAAAGGTGCGGTACATATAAACGATGTAGCTAAAGCTGTTATTCAAAGCATAGATTTACTTGCGAATAAATCGGTGAAAGAACATTTTATTTTGCCTGTAGATGGTGCTTATGAATATACTGAAAATGATTTAGAAAATTGGGATCAAAATGCATCGGGTGAAACATTTCGAAAATATTATGCGAAATATTTTGACTTAGCGATAAAATATGGCCTTGATCCTACACTAAAACCAACTAAACAAGATATTTCGAAAACAAAGAAATGTTTGGGTTATACGCCTTCTTATAGTTTAAAAAATTTATTAGAAGAGTTAACTCATTATGGAGATAAAGGACCGCCGATAAATTTTGATTAGCGGTAACTAAATTTATTAAGAATCGCATGCGTGTCAATATGTGCACCGCAAAAGCGCCATCATTCTGAATGTTGTGAAGGATGACAAGGCAAATATCTCGGATTTTCCTGCGAAAAAGAGTATTATGCACCGCATTATTAAAAACTAACTTAAATGGATTTCAACTTATGCTATCTAATTTTTTAAAATCTCTTGGTTTAGGTATGGCAGTAACAGGGGCTGTGAATGATTTTCTAGATCCAGCTGAGTTTTCAATTTATTATAACAGCGCGATTAGCATTGTGGGATTTTTTAGCTGGGCCGTAGGTACTTACCTCGACTGTCGAGCAGCACGCAATGCCGATGCCCCCAGTTTTTTCCCGCGTGACTCGACTGAATTTATAAAAACCGGGATAAGATATACAGCTGGTTTATGCACAATTAGCGGTGCAACTCACTTAATTAAGCAACAAGGTAATAATTCTGCTGGGGTAAGTGAGTTATTTGCTGGCGCAGTAGCACTTCCAACGGCTATTTATGAATTTAATTTAATACAAAAGTATCATTCAAGAAAATTAAAATGGGAAAAATTACGTTTTGCAATTTTATCTGTTGCCGATTACTTTGTGGGTGCCGGATTTACAAAAATGCTTAATCATGAACCTTTAGATCTTTTTTCAATTATTTCCATACCGCTCGGATTTGCGATGATCATTGCAGAGGGTGTTTACACGATCATGAATGATGTCAAACCTGTAAAATCCACAGGTTCTGAGGAAGAAGACAAAAAGATTGCAAAGAAGAATTTAATCGCTGCCCTCAATAAAAGATCGATTAAACTTACTATTGCATTAGGTACCATATTCTTAGTACAAGATATAATTGCTGGACACACAGACAAACATTCCATCAATAGTGATGTTTATATGGTAATTTCAAATATATTTTTATTCGCAGCCCTCGCGCAAATGCGTCGTTTGGCAACAATAGAAAAGCTTCGAGAAGCTAGCTCAGAATTAGACTTATCCGGGGACAGTGTGATAATCATAGATGGCGAAGTTGCTGCGGTTATCCGAAGTAACACGGGAGAATATACTATTGCTTCTCCAACTGTAAGCCCTACTGATCCGGATGATCTACGAGTCCAGCTATTGCCTTCGAATAGCTAGACTTGATCATCATCCGATAAGAATCCAAAATCTTTCAATACGTTTTTAACGCGTTGTTGGAAATTAACTCCTCTTGCGTCTGCATTTTTAGTCGTTTCTAAATTTGCTAATTGTATTTCTTTTTTATTAATAGCAGTTTTATCAGATTTTTCACGATCGGCTATTATATCTGCGTTTTGTTTATCGCTATCAGCCGTCTTACTTTGATCAGTCTCAGTTGACGAAATGTCTTCTTCTAGTGAAGAAGATGTACTACTTGTAATTTTCCCAGTATTTAAAGCAGCAAGTGGTGATTCGCCTTGTTGCGCATTGACTTGCAGTGCGCTTATGGTCGATGACAAGCTTGAGACAATTGGTGTGAGATTAGCGATAGTCGACGAAGAACTCTCACCCCAGCTTGGAATGCGACTAAATTTAGCAAGCAGTGTTGTAACTGAATTTGCTGTCGAACCTGTTGACATGGATGATCTAGCTGAATCTACATATGGACTGTCGCTATAGACACTCGTAGTTGCCTTGACTGATTCAGTACTTTTAAAGAATGCTTGTTCTGCGACTGGCGCAGTCTGTGCAACCATAGGTAAAGGTAGCTCGATTTTAGGCGCGGGAACTACTGTGACGGATGTGACAGCCGAAGCAACAGTAATATTAGTCTTATTCACGCCACTGTTTGCATTGCCACCTGTGTCAACAAGCTGGGTCAAAGCAATTGTGCGTGCGCCTGCGGTTGGATTAGCGCTGATATTTTGATAACTCAATCCATTAATCACATTACTTAAATATGCAGTACTTACACCTGACTCTTTAGTTAAATAAACTGTAGCGACGCGATTTGATACGACAACAGAGTAGCTTAATGAATTTCCAGCTGTAAAACCCGACGCAGTATTGATAAGAGGAATGCTTGAACCATCGATATTAATTTTCTCGCTTGCGTCATCCAAAACATTACTGATGGTAAAGGTCAGTGATTTAATTGCTTGATTATTTTCAATTGTGGAAATTGTTGTATTTGTAAAAAGCAGGACGACTACGCCATTTTGATTGAAGGTTCCACCTAAAGAAATTGTATTTAAGGTTGGCGCATCATTGACTTCCGTAATATTAATGGTGCTATGGGCAATATCGCTTAGGTTATTTATATTTGCTCCATCATCAGCAGTAAATGTCACGTCTCGAGCAACAGTAGATGGATTATCGCTAGTATTTGCATAAGATACTGCTCTCAAGGCAGCTTGAAATTGCGCAAGCGTACCCGAATTATCTGGTGATGTAAGCGTTAATACACCCGTTGCAACATTAAAATTCGCAATAATATTTCCGGTACCTAGGTTAGGATTAAACGATAAAACATCTTCACCCGGTATATAGTTATTGATTGTGACTTTTGAATTTGAAAGTGTGGCACTATCTATATCTGATAATGAAATGTTTGTGTTAATGGGAACAGCAGCTGCATTTTCCGTATAATAAACAATATTCGTTCCGGAGAGCACAGGATTATCGTTTATTGCAGTAATGTTGATTGTGCTGTGTACTACACTACTTATATTATTTGCAGCACCACCATCATCGACTACAAATGTTATATCACGCGCGACGATCGATGGATTTTCGCTCGTATTTGCATAAGACACAGCACGCAATGCTGCCTGGAATTGTGCAAGTGTTCCCGAATTATTAGGCGATGAAAGTATTAGCACGCCTGTTGTTGCATTAAAACTTGCAAGAATGTTACCCGTGTTAGAATTACTTGTGAAGGATAAGAAATCCTCGCCAAACACGTAATTACTAATACTCACTTTAGCATTAGAAAGTGTTGCGCTATCTACATCGCTCAATACGATACTTGTATTAATCGGTGTAGCCGCTGAATTTTCACTGTAAGTAATCGTACTAGTACCGTTTAAAGTCGGGTTATTATTTGCAGAGAAAATATTAATTGTACTATGCACCACACTACTTAAATTATTGACAGCACTACCATCATTCGCAACAAAAGTAATATCGCGCGCAACTGTCGATGGATTGTCACTGGTATTTGCATAAAACACCGCACGTAACGCTGCTTGGAATTGTGCTGGTGTGCCAGAATTGTTCGGTGATGAAAGTGTTAAGACACCTGTCGTTGCATTGAAGCTTGCAACTATGTTGCCAGTGTTTGCATTCGGTGTGAAGGATAATACATCTTGACCTGAGACATAATTACTAATACTCACTGTTGCGTTTGATAATATTCCAGTATCGACATCGCTTAACACAATATTTGTATTGATTGGTGTTGCTGCTGAATTTTCACTATAACCAATGGTGCTGGTCCCGCTTAAAACTGGACTATCATTTACAGCGGTGATGTTAATAGTACTATGCACTACACTACTTAAATTATTAGTTGAACCACCATCATCTGCAACAAAGGTAATATCGCGTGCAACCGTCGATGGATTATCACTGGAATTTGCATAAGACACTGCACGTAACGCTGCCTGGAATTGCGCTGGTGTGCCTGAATTATTCGGTGATAAAAGTGTTAAGACGCCGGTCGTTGCATTGAAGCTTGCTATTATGTTGCCAGTGTTAGCATTTGGTGTGAAAGATAATACATCTTGACCTGAGATATAATTACTAATACTTACTGTCGCATTTGACAATGTTACAGTGTCTACATCGCTCAATACAATATTTGTGTTGATTGGTGTTGCCGCTGAATTTTCACTGTAACCAATGGTGCTGGTCCCGCTTAAAACTGGATTGTCATTTACAGCGGTGATGTTAATAGTACTATGCACTACACTACTTAAATTATTTGCCGACCCACCATCATCTGCAACAAAGGTAATATCACGTGCAACGATCGATGGATTATCGCTAGTGTTTGCATAAGAGACTGCACGTAACGCTGCTTGGAATTGTGCTGGTGTGCCGGAATTATTCGGTGATGAAAGTGTTAAGACACCTGTCGTTGCATTGAAGCTTGCTACTATGTTGCCAGTGTTTACATTTGATGTGAAGGATA
>JBDTIZ010000054.1:0-2659 GCA_039936115.1 Gammaproteobacteria bacterium | reverse complement strand
CGCGGCTTGTCCGCGGTATCCAGTCAACTTGGCGTCTGTTTAATCACTCAGGCCGCAGGGCGAACACATAGGTTCGCCCCTACAAATCTATTCAGTGTCTTAGTTCTTAATCAAAGCCAAAAATTCCGATCGAGTTCTACGGTCTTCGCGAAAACAACCTAGCATCACCGAAGTCGTCATCACAGAATTTTGTTTTTCCACGCCGCGCATCATCATACATAAATGTTTAGCTTCAATAATGACGCCAACACCATGTCCGCCAGTAATTTCTAAAATCGTTTCAGCGATTTGTTTAGTCAGTTTTTCCTGAACTTGTAAACGTTGCGCGAACATATCAACTATGCGGGCTATTTTTGATAAACCGATAATTTTGCCGTTGGGTATATAGGCAACATGACATTTACCAATAAAAGGAAGCAAATGATGTTCGCATAAAGAATAAAGCTCGATATCTTTTAAAATGATCATTTCATCATTGTCAGTCTCAAACAATGCATTGTTCACAATCTCTGTTAGAGATTGCTCATAGCCGCGAGTCAAAAATTTAAATGCAGTCGCTGCTCGTTTAGGTGTGTCTTTCAAGCCATCTCGGTTTAAATCTTCACCTACCGCTGTAATAATTTTTTTAAATTGTTCTTCCATCATTGCATACCACCAAAAAAGCGAATAAAAGGTTTAACCGGGCGGCCATATCATCCGTCTTCCACCCAGTAAATGCATGTGGATATGAAACACACTTTGGCCAGCGCCCGCATTACAGTTCAATACCAGACGATAACCTTCTTCCGCAATATTTAAATCAGCCGCTATTTTTTTTGCGGTTTGAACCATATGACCTAATAATGCATTATCGTCTGTGGAAAGGTCGTTGATTGTTGCAATATGTTTATGCGGAATAATTAATTTATGGTGCGGTGATTGCGGATTGATGTCATCAATTGCAATGACTAAATCATCACGATAGGAGATTTTCGCCGGTATATCCCCGTTAATTATTTTGCAAAATAAACAATCCATTTCCATTATCTCCCATGATAAGTTGCGCTAGTTTAGGATATTTGAGCAATTTTTGCTAGAGCCTAGAAATTGACGTATCATTTATTATCGAGTAAAGTCTGCACTCCTTTTTTCCGGACTTCTGAACTTCCATTATGCAGATTCTTAATATTTCGGGTTATAAATTTATTACACTGAGCGAGCTGCCCGAATTGCAGACGGCGCTTCTGAATCAGGCTAAAACAAGTGTATTGAAAGGAACGATTCTTTTAAGTGTTGAAGGTATTAATCTCAATCTAGCTGGGATGCCTGAAAATCTAGCTGTTTTTCTGACAGCTTTAAGGGCGGATTTACGATTTACGGATATGACTTTTCGAGAAAGTTACTCGGCAGAGCAACCGTTTAAGCATATGAAAGTAAAACTAAAAGATGAAATCATTACCCTGCGAGAGCCCAATATTAATCCCGCAGTAAAAACAGCGCCGGCTATTTCCCCTAGAGAATTTAAGCAGTGGCTGGATGAAAAACGAGATATTGTCGTATTAGATACACGTAATGATTACGAAGTCAGATTTGGCACGTTTACGGATGCTCAACATCTTCAATTAGACGATTTTAGTGATTTTCCAGCGGCAGTAACAAAAGTAGTGAGCGACAAGCCAGTTGTGATGTGTTGCACGGGCGGAATTCGCTGTGAAAAAGCAGCAGCAGTTATGTTAAATGCAGGTTATTCTGCTGTGTATCAGTTACAAGGCGGTATTTTGAATTATTTTGCTGAAGTGGGCGGCGATCACTATCAGGGAGAATGTTTTGTGTTCGATCAACGGGTAGCTGTTGATCCGAGTTTGCAAGCAACCGGCACAGTGCAGTGTCGAATTTGCCAAGGACCTGTGACTAAGAGTCAGCAAATTACACCCTACTATATCCCCAATGTTTCCTGCCATGCATGCGTTAATCATTTAACATAAAACTAAGGAAAAATTATGGGTTTAGAACATATAGAGCCAGGTCGATCAGTGCCAGATGATGTCAATGTAGTAATTGAAATTTCAGCGCACAGTGACCCCGTCAAATATGAAGTCGACAAAAAAAGCGGCATGGTCATGGTTGATCGATTTGTTGCAACCAGCATGCATTACCCTTGTGATTATGGTTTTATTCCACAAACCTTGTCTGAGGATGGTGACCCAGTCGACGTATTGGTGATCGCACCGTATTCATTAAACCCAGGCGTGATTATGCGCGGGCGTCCGGTGGGAATGCTTAAAATGACGGATGAATCAGGCCCTGATGCAAAAATTCTGGTTGTGCCTGTCGATAAATTATCATCACGATTTAAGCATATCCAAAAACCTGAAGATTTAGGTGAAGAGGTGCTTGCTTCTATTATGCATTTTTTCGAGCATTACAAAGACTTGGAGCCAGGCAAATGGGTGAAGTTAGATGGCTGGATGGATGCAGCGGCGGCTAAGAAAGAAATATTAGCGAGTGTTGAGCGTTATAAAAAATAAAGCTTACCAGTCCTCATAGGGTTTTTATAGGGGCGAATCTGGGCACACTGTCACCTTTCGCACTTGCCATTGTCACCCCACACTTGCCCGTGTCACCCCGCACTTGCCACTGTCACCCCGCACTTGTTGCGGGGTCTGGGTTTTAAATAATA